>CBDAFG010000001.1:0-5748 GCA_965195205.1 uncultured Pelolinea sp.
TTGCAGAGTTTAATCATATCACTCGGGGAGACAGCGCTCTTATCTCTTGTTTGTGCCGCAGGTATTAGAAATAATCCTTCAAATCTTTTATCTTTTATCATTGCCTGGCGAATTCGACATCTATCCTCAATCACGTCGACCAGGTCGTAGACGATTCGATTTTCTAGGCCAAGTACCACATCTAAATTTCTTAAACCAATATCGCTGTCAATGCATACAACTCTTTGCCCTAATTGTGCCAAAGCAACCGAGATATTAGCCGTTGCTGTAGTTTTCCCAACACCACCTTTTCCCGAAGATATCGTTATTGTTTTCGTTGCCATCCATTCCTCTATGAGATTATTTTTTATTTTCCCAGTAATTTATCGTTAGTTTGCCGTTTTCTATTTTTATCCTGACTGGTTTTCGCTTCAATTTTCTAATCAATTTATTATCTTTTAATAAGGTATTGGCTATGCGCAAATTAATTGGGTCAAATTCCATCGCGCATATCGTCTCGCTTTCTGATCCTTCCATCCCGGCGTGAACAGACCCACGCAATTTTCCCCAAATAAATATCGAGCCTGTCGTTAATATCTCGGCCCCTGGATTAACGTCCCCATCAACAATAACATTCCCCGCATATTTAATTAATGTTCCTGATCGTATAGTTTTTTGTAGGAGTATAGCCGGTTTGCCATCCAATACGGCAGGTCCGAACCCTGAAATATTCTCTCTTAAAACACTTTTCCGCGTTTTTAGCCCTAACGATTCCGCATTCACATCAGTCACTTGTGAATTACTAAGAACCGCAAATAATTTTACTCCGCGATCGGAAAGTACATCTCTGAGAGTAGCCATCTCTGCGGCATGTAAAATTCGTTCACCTATTTCAACCGCAACTTTTGCTCCACTAAAAAACTTTGACTTCTCGTCAATTTGTGATAGAAGTTGAAATTGCACCTCATCCCAATTCTCATCACCTAAGGTAATAAGAAGCCCTTCTTTAAAACCTTTTATCGGGAAACCAACTATCTTCTTATCTTTAGTCATATTCTTTAGTATTCTTCTTGGTTTTCGTCAATAGCTTTTAGCTCAAAATAAACATTTAAGATTTTTTGAACTATTGGTCCTGCAACACTCGCCCCTTCTCCTCCATTATAAACAAACGCAACTACTGCTATCTCCGGATCTTCATACGGTCCATATCCCACATACCATGAGTGTATTGGCCAATTACCAGGTTGGCAAAGATTCTTGGACTGAGCCACATTATCACAATATTCTGCTGTTCCCGTTTTTCCAGCAGTTTGGATTTCCTCACCATCAATTTCTATAGTTAATCCCACCTGATCAAAAACTCTTGCTGCTGTTCCTTCAGTGACAACTAAACGCATTCCTTCCTGTGTAATATCCACCACCCAATTTTCTATTACTTTTTTTTCTTCAGTTGGAATTCCATTCTCATCGAAGACAGTTATCAATGGATCTTTTGTAATATCCCATTTTACTTCAGGAGAAAATGGTTCAACAATCCCCCCATCTGAGTCTAAAATACGATGAACAAGCGTTGGCTGCATATAAACACCATCATTGGCAATAATTGCGGCAGACACAAGGACCTGTAATGGTGTTGCCAAAATGTAACCCTGCCCCATCCCTGCACTGTAAGTATCTCCTAATGACCAGTTTTCACTTAACGTAATTCTTTTCCAAGCCGATGTTGGGATTAGACCAGTCGCCTCACCAGGCAGTTCAATACCAGTCTGCTGTCCATATCCGAGAGCCTTTGCGTATTCAGCCATGCGATCGATGCCAAGTCCTTCTGACACTTCACCTGGATATCCACCAGATAGTTTATAAAAATAAATATTGCATGATTCCTGTATTGCTCTTAAGTAATCTGACCTTCCATGTCCCAGGGAAGAATGACAGACAAACTGTCGTGGTGTTCCAGGATCGTTCGGGCTATATTTTTCAAGAACCTCAATTCTACCTGTTCCGGGGCATTCCACGCTTTCTGATGGAGCTAGTATCC
Source organism: uncultured Pelolinea sp. (assembly GCA_965195205.1). GTDB lineage: Bacteria > Chloroflexota > Anaerolineae > Anaerolineales > Anaerolineaceae > Pelolinea. The sequence continues at coordinate 2,018 of CBDAFG010000001.1, forward strand.
CTTCATTCATGAAACCTACCCCAGGCGCTAGTTTGTAAACAGAACCTGGAGGATGCTCAGCAGAAATTGCATGATTAAACAGCGGACGGTTGGGGTCCTGGGTCAATTGCTCATAATAATAAGCTGGAATGAATCTAGCCATGCGGTTATTCTCAAATGTAGGATAAGACACCAGCGCTAAAATTTCGCCTGTCTTCGGGTTGATCGCGATCGCTACACCATTAGATGAGCGAGTTTCATTAAAATATCGATTCCACCATTCTATTTCACCAACAAGAGCGGTTTTTGCAGCTGCCTGTAATCTTGAGTCGATTGTCAATTCAATATTACTTCCAGGAATTGGATCAACAGGTGGTTCAAGATCCCTTATTTCTTGCCCAGCCACGTCCACTTCTACTACACGTAATCCGTTCCTGCCACCCAAGATATCATTTAATGAAGCTTCAACTCCAGAATAACCGATCTTGTCTCTGTTAGGGATAAACCCTAGATCACGATACTCTTTATCTAATGCCTCAGGTATTGGGCCAAGGAATCCAATAACCTCAGATGTTAATTCTCCAGTTTGATACTCTCTGATAGGTTCTATCTCTATATCAACCCCTGGCCAGTCAACTGACATTTCACGAATGATCATTGCAGTTTCCTGATCCACGTCACACGCAATGCGGACAGGATCATAGGGCGCATTTGTGTCACCAATTATCACAATTTCAGTTATACCAAACTCTGTTTGACAGGGAGTAAATGTCCGAACAGTTTCATCATTTAACACGCCATTTTTTGCCGGAATATCAATCAGAGTTGATAGTTCTCTATAAATCTCTTCCACTGCTCCTGGAAGTGGAAAATCAGTTGGGTCACCAGGTAATTGCGCTGGTGTGATAATCACATTATAGGAAGCAATATTCCTGGCTAAAACAATTCCATTCCGATCAAATATAATCCCTCTTTCTGTTTGAACACTGATATTAGTTATTCTATTTTCTTCAGCTTGGTCCATATACAAATCATTTTGCAATATTTGCAAACTAAATAAACGCAATATATAAAACCCAAATACACCAACGATCAAAAAATAAATAAATTTAATTCTCCAGATCTCAATTTTGGAAGAGCCACCATTATTAACCTTCATATTCCTCTTTTCGCGTAATCCATTTGGCTAGATCGCCCATAAGTGAATAAATTGGAAATAAAATAAAAAGGTTGAGGATTAAATTAGGAGCTAATGTCATCTTAATTATTGCGGGGAAATCTATATTAATACCAATAAATTGTAATGCGATTATATCAATGATAAATTTTGCTACAGTCCCAAAAAATGAAGAGAGTAAAATTGCAAGAATCGGAGATTGCCATATGCCTTTATAAACAATCCAGGTAATTCCTGCTACCACTAAATAAGCAGAGATAACGGCCGCTGCAGGCATCGCGCTAATAAAAGATATGAAGATTCCTCCAACCAATGCCCAAATAAATATATTGCGGTTTTCCTCAGTAACACCTAAAGATACAATCGCTAATAGAATTATATCGGCGCTTCCACTCATAATATTAACGCGGCTCACTACAACTGACTGGATTACTGAGAGTATCAGCATGATTGGAAGAGATACGATAACAGATATCATTATTGAGCTGGGACTGGAAGCAATGGTTGAATATTAATGGTTTTGAAATTTTTTATCACTAAAACTGCTCTCAATCCCACAAAATCAATCACAGGTTGAACTGAAGCAGTTTGAAATATTTCATTTTCCGTTTTTTCCACATTAACCACTTGTCCAACAAGAATATCAGTTGGGTAATTCCCACCCAAGCCAGATGTTAAGAGAATATCACCAGGATTAAGGGTAACATTCTGAGAAACCATTCCCAATGTTACATCACCTGTAATTGATCCTTCAGCCAATGCATCTTCGTTCTGGCCTTGCAGGCGAACATTTACTACCGATTCCGGATCCGTAATTAATCGTATTCGGGATGCGCTGGCAGTAACCGCTGCAACTCTTCCCACCAACCCCTGTTGTGTAACTACAGGCATTCCATGCTGAATACCATCATCTGACCCATGGTCAATGATCACGTAATGCAAAAACGGGCTTGGGTCTTTCCCAATAACAGCTGCAGCTATATATTGATCCTGAGGTCTAGACCGCGCAAAATCAAGAAGCGAATACAGCACTTCGGTCTCACGCAGCTGCTCTTGTAATTGGATCACCTGGCTTTGCAGGTGTGACAATTCATTCTCAAGCTGAGCATTTCTCTGCAGCAGTTCTGTAACATCTCGCGGCAGAGTAAAGAAATCATACACCGCCATAAATCTTTCAGATAACCATCGCTGAGCTGTTACAAATGGATCCATGACAACCCCAAGAAATGGACGAATCACCCCACCGAGGGCCAACAGGATTAACCCAATGATGAATAAAAGTGCCACAACATATCGCAATGTACGTGGAGAAATAGAATTCATATCAAATATTTATACCAAATTATCAAACAGGCCGCTGTCTCGAACGATCCACATCCACCAGCAAATGCTGAAAACGATCCAAATCTTCAAGCACAATTCCTGCGCCACGAGCAACACATGTCATCGGGTCATCCGCCAACCAAACATGCATTCGCAACTCTGATGACAATCTTTGCACAAATCCCTGCAGTTGTGAACTGCCACCGGCCATGCAAATCCCGGCATCCAAGAGATCAGCGCCGATCTCCGGGGGCGCTTCATCTAATGCATCTTTAATTGTATCCAAAATAATTTGAAGGGAATTATTTAATGCTTCCCGAATTTCAATTGATGAAACCTCCATTGCTTCAGGCAATCCAGTCACCAGGTTTCGACCACGGATAGTCATTGTTTTTTCTGTTTCAAGTGGGAAAGCCGAACCTATTTCAATTTTTATTTGTTCAGCCATTCGTTCGCCAATTAATAAGTTGTATTTATTTCGTATGTAACTGATGATGTCCTGATCCATCTCATCTCCCGCTACACGTAGAGAACGAGAGACAACCACTCCACCCATTGAACTTATTGCAACCTCGGTAGTCCCTCCACCAATATCCACAATCATCGTTCCACGCACCTCCGCTAACGGTAAACCAGCACCAAGAGATGCAGCCATCGGTTCTTCAATAAGATACACCTCTCGTGCTCCAGCAGCCATTGTTGCATCAAATACAGCACGTTTTTCTACTTCGGTGGCACCTGAGGGAATTCCCACAACTACACGTGGTCTAGGCATTGGTACAATTGATTGTTGATGAACCCTTCCAATAAAATATTCCAACATTGCATGTGTAATTTCAAATTCTGAGATAACCCCATCACGCAAAGGGCGAATGACAACAATATTCATCGGCGTGCGGCCTAACATTTCTTTTGCCTGAGCCCCAATTGCCAGAGGTCGTCTGGTTCTCTTCTCAATAGCCACCCAGGAAGGCTCTTGGATTACGATGCCTTTCCCGCGAACATAAATTAATGTATTGGCTGTCCCCAGGTCAATCCCTAAATCTAAAGAGAAAAGGCCCATCAGCCAATTTACTGGATTAGTAATCAAATATCGCTCCTGTTATTTAAGCGCCTCTCTTCATTAACAAATTTAAAAAATCGGACAGCATTATAACATTATATCGATAAATTCAATTTTATATGATTTTTCTCTTGTTTTTCATTTACTTGACAGGTAATCTTCCCATCGCTATAATGGCTTTTAATTCGC
>CBDAFG010000002.1:0-6074 GCA_965195205.1 uncultured Pelolinea sp.
GAGGGGTGCCTTTTTTGGGCCTTATCCAGGAAGGGAATATCGGTTTAATACGGGCTACAAAGAAATTCGATTACAGGCGCGGATTCAAGTTCAGCACTTATGCTACCTGGTGCATCCGGCAAGCGGTGACACGAGCGATTGCAGACAAAGGTCGAACAATACGCGTTCCGGTACACATGATCGATCGTATTAGCAAACTGTTGCGCGTGCGCCACCAGCTCAAACAACAATTCAACCGCGATCCAAGCGTGAAGGAATTAGCTGCAGCATTGGGCGAGCCGCCACGAAAAGTGCAGTATATGATTAAAGTGGCAAAACGCCCGCTTTCTTTACAAACACCGAGCGGCGATCAAAGAGATTCTGAACTGGGAGAATTTATTGAAAATGAGGATATTCCATCACCAGAGGAGGAAGCAACCAGAGAGCTTCTGAAAGAGCATTTAGATACTATTCTGGAACACTTGCCAGCTCGTGAAGTCTATGTATTAAAGTTGCGGTATGGTTTATTGAACGGAAAGGTATACACACTAGAAGAGGTCGGCCAAAAAATAGGAGTAACCAGAGAACGTGTACGACAGATCAACGCTCAAGCCCTGCGTCGTTTACGAGAGCCATCAATACAGAAAGAACTGCGCGATTATTTGTGAAATATCTCCTTTTGAAATTCCTTTGCATATTCTTAATTAGTAATGAAACCCCTTTGCTTATCGTGGTAAAAAGATTGGGACACTCATAAGTAAGCGTTACATTAGATACCTATGGACATCTATTGCCAGGTATGGAACAATAAACCGCAAACTTTATTGATGGATTGATCACACCAATTGAAGTTAAATTGCACACGATTAGCACACGAACCCCCTAACTAACACTCAAAGGACTCCTATACCCCCAATATAAAGGGGTGGCTGACGGGGGTTGCCTGTCCTGATGCCTCACAGGAAACCCGCAAGATCCTGTTCCACAGACAAGGACGGAACTGTCCACAGCGTATCACAGCGTCCATTGTGTCCACACGTTACACAGATTTAAGAAAAAACTGTCCATTGTGTCCACTGTGTCCATTGTTTCCACAGGGATTGCACACGAATTGCACACGAAAACAGGAAAGGCGACTCATGATATATATCTAATAATAAAAATACTAAGGGGAAGTAGCAAATGATGTTTTTGAGAATTATTTCAAATTTAACAGAATCCCCGCTTTTGGCGAGGATTCCTTATTGTCATTTTCCAGCTTTTACTTTATTTTGACCTCAACCGTTTTTCCGCTTCTACTAAAACACGTTCCCAATTCTTCAAAAAACTGTTGCGGAATTTCACCAATGGTCCAAATTCATCATACTCCTCTGGACTTATCGCTCCTTCCTCATATCCCCGGCGGTAATCAGGTAGTTTTTCAAGAAGTTCTTCAATCACATAATCAGGAACCGGATTAAACAGGCGCTCAACTACTGGCGGGTCAGTATCCAGAAGTTTATCAGCGGAGCCTTTCCAGTTAATAGTCACACATACATCTCCACCCACCATTTCGGTAAAGTGCTGTGTACCGCGTGCTCCACCGCCAATAAAAGTTACATTATAACCACGATCTATATAAATCTGATATAGTTTCCGGGCTATAGATAATCCCGCTTGCCATAAGATATCGGGCGAAATATCAATACTATCTCTTTCAACTACTTCTCTCAGGTATTCATCATAAATGCCAGTGATATGGGAGATATAAAATTTCGGGCGTTTACCGCTTTCTTTACTGATTTTTTCATACAGTTCACATAAATCCAGTGCCTGTTGGATGGCAAACACCTCTGTGGCGTTTAATGGAATATCTTCTGCCACAAGCGTTTCCATTGCTTCTAATCCTGATTCAGTGGTTGGAATTTTGCAACAAATATTTTCTGCTACAGCACGATTTTTTCGAGCCTCCCGGATTACAACAGCAGCGTCATCCTCATGTACTGGATCACCTTGAATGCTTACATATCCATTCTCGCGTGGAAATTTCTCATACAATGGCATGAATTTTTCCGCGATCCTGGCTACCAGCCGCCTCTGTAGTTCTTCTTCCGCAGCAGTAGCAGTATCAACTTCTTTGATAACTTCATCTAGCAGTTTGCTGACATATTCTTTTTCCCCTGGACGATTAAAGAGCATCTTTCCACAGTAAGAGGGGTTACAGGTACATCCCAGCGCTCCTTCAGCCAATGCCCAATCTGTTTCTTCCCGAGTCGGATTGTTGATCCAGAATTTTGTAGGCGTCAGTTCCTGTACACGTTTGAAGTAATGATTGGATAGATTATTTTCTTTTAAAGACATTCGTTTTTATTCCTTTCTATTAATTATGAACTATGCTTAGCCCAGCATTCTTCAATATAATTTTTAAGAAGAATCGTTTCAGAAATATTATCCACTCGATTTCCATTCTCCCATTCACTCCAAAAGAATTCGATCCCCACAAAACCAGGGTATTTTTGTTCTATCATTAATTTAACAACTTTGTCATAATCAATCACGTTTTCTTTAGATACTGTCTGAATTTGACCTGGAGATGCGTTCCTGGCGTGAAAGTGAGAAGCATATTCTATTAATGGCATATAGTCAGATTCCGATGCACCCAACCGTACAAAATGTGTAAAATCAAGAGTGAGGGTTAATCCTTCTGTTTTCTTGATCAAATCTGCTGCTTGATTCGGATGTTGGACTAGTGATCCAACATGTGCCTCTACTCCAAGTGTCACACCAAATTCTTTGGCTTTCTCCACACACCATCCAAGCTCATCAACTGCTCGTTCAAAATCCGATTGGTAATCACTACTAATCTCAACACCCGGCAATATCGTCACATGGTGACCTTCTAAAATACTCGCATATTCCAGAGTTTTTACAAACCAGTCCTTTGCAAATTCCCGTCTTTTTTTATCAGTATGATTAATCGCGTATAAAGAAAAATCATTGTCACACTGCAAAAATACATCTGCGGCTACTAGCCCAAACTGCTTTAGTTTTTTTGATAATATTTTTGCGTTTTTTTCAAGATTGGGAAATTCACTGGATGGCTGTAAGTGAGAACGGCCTTCAAACAGCCCTATATCTACACCTTCAAACTCCATCATTGAAATAAGCTGGAGAACATGATCGTGTTTCAGTAATGGAAATGTAAAATCTGCGCATGCAAATCTTAGCTTCATTTTTCACCTCATACTTTGCTTAATTACATTATTCATTTTCTAATTTTCTTCAAGAAACTATCCCATAAACATACCGCCATTCACATCTAACACTGCCCCTGTAATGAATCCCGCTTTTGATGAAGCCAGAAATACTACTGCATTGGCAATATCCTTAGTTGTACCCAACTTCTTAATCGGTATTGCCTGGCGAAGTTCTTCCTTCTTCTCTTCCGAGAATGCCTTCAATATATCTGTTTCAGTTGGTCCTGGCGCAACAGCATTTACTAAGACATTATCTTTGGCCAATCGCCTTGCAAATCCGTAAGTCAATCCTATGATTGCCGCTTTTGTTGCAGTATATCCCAGCCCATTAGCAAATCCACCCATTCTGCCCGCTAATGAACTAATATTAACAACTTTTCCGCCATTATTCTTTTTAAACTCCGGTAATATTTTCTGGACCATGAAGAATGTACTTTTTAAATTGATGGCCATCATCCTATCCCATTCCTCTTCGGTGATTTCCTCAATCGGAGTAGAATGCAGGATTCCCGCATTATTTACAAGAATATTGATGGTACCATATTCATCTATTGCTTCTTTAACTGCCCGTTCAATTTCGCTGACCTTACTGACATCGCAATGAACAAATAAAGCCTCTCCACCACTGTTACGTATGGCAGATTCAACCGCTTTCCCTTTTTCATTATCAATATCAAATATGACGGCTTTTGCACCTTCACGAGAAAATTCCCTTGCTATTTCCTCCCCGATCCCTCGAGCCCCGCCCGTAACAATTGCGATTTCTCCACTAAATAACATATCTCAAGTCTCCTTTTTATTAAAACATGTAATCCTATATTTTTCTACCAAAATAGTTTTTTTACAATTATCGAATTTTTCCCTAACTCATATTTAGCTGTTTGTTTTTCCCTTGGAAATGGAAATCTTCTGGCTGGCAACTGCAGCAATCAATATGATACCAACAATAACACGCTGCCAATATGATGAGACACCAAGCATATTGAGTCCATTCCCCAATACACCGATTAATAAAACACCTATGGCTGTTCCAACCAATGAACCACGCCCTCCTAATAGACTAGTACCACCAATAACAACTGCGGTAATGCTCTCCAGGTTAAGGTTCGTCCCTGCGTTGGCATCAATAGCCATCAAGTGAGCCGATTGAATAAACACTGCAATAAATGAAAGAAAACCCACCAAAACATAAGGCACCATTTTATACAAGTGGACAGGAACACCGGAAAACCGTGCGGCAAGCTCATTGCTTCCTATTGCATAAATCATCCTGCCGGTTTTTGTATAGGATAAAAATAACTGTCCAATAATAAAAATTATCAATAGGGTAATCACATAACTTGGTATTCCGAATAGTTGGAAATCGTCAACTGTTTCTAAAATCGTTGGTAAATTTGAAACCGCCTTTGAGTCTGAAATAATATAGACAATTCCATGGAATATAGACATCGTACCTAGCGTGATGATAAATGGTTCCAATTTGGTTACCGCAATAAGAAATCCATTAATTGCGCCGCAGAGCAAACCAACCAATAACCCAACAGCTATACCCTCAACAAAACCAACTTCCTTTATCATGAAACACATCACCCAACCGGACAATGTGAATATGCTGCCAATTGAAAGGTCAATCCCCCCTGTTAAAATCACCATTGTTTGCGCAACCGCAAGAATTCCGATAGCAGAAACTTGATAAAGTATATTGTAAAGGTTATTAGTTTTAAGAAAATAAGGTGATGTTACCGAAAACACAAGAAACAAGATGATTAACCCAACACCGACTCCAAATTCTATGCTATTATTTCGAATAACCTCTGAAAGGCCAATATTTTTTGATGCTTTTTTCATTTCCATCCTCACTTTACTGGTATCATTTTTTCGAGAATTTTTGGTTCGCTTGCTTCTTTTCCGATAAATTCAGCAGCTATCCTTCCTTCATTGACAACAATAATTCGATCACAGATAGCAATCAATTCCTGCAACTCACTGGAAACCATAACAATAGCTTTTCCCTCTTTTGCCAGGGATTTGATCAGGTTATACACTTCTACCTTTGTGCCAACATCAATACCGCGGGTAGGTTCATCAAAGATGTATATGTCAGTATTCTGAGAGAGCCATTTGGATAGTAGAACTTTTTGTTGATTCCCTCCAGAAAGATTTGTCGTTTTTTGTGATAAGTTGACAAGTCTAATGTTTAATCGTTTAACCATTACCTCGTTTTGTAAAGTGAATTGTCCCTCATAGACGATCAAACCATCTTTTATATTCATATCTACCTGGTTCATATTGGAATGAATGGGTAAATTAATCGCCAACCCTTTATTCTTTCGGTCCTCAGGTACAAAAGAAATACCTTTTTTCACGCGTTGTTTAATTGAAAGATGATCAATTCGTTTTCCATTCAAATAAATCTCCCCAGAAGTATTCTTTCGGCAGCCAAAGATTGTTTCCATGATCTCTGTCCGCCCGGCACCAATCAACCCGGCAAACCCTAAAATTTCATTTTTGTGAACATTGAAAGAGATATCTTTATAAGCATTTCCATCAGATAGACCTTTTACCTCCAGAACAGATTCTCCGATTTTCAAATTTTCTTTTACGCCAAAAAACTCTTTAATATCACGTCCGACCATCAACTTAACAAGATCGTGCTCATTAATTTCTAAAATAGGAATTCTGCTTTTTACAATTTTCCCATCGCATAGAATCGTTACAACATCTCCGATTTCAAAAACTTCCTTTAATCGGTGTGTGATAAGAATGATAGACACATTTTCCCCTTTAAGTTTTCGGATAAGTGTAAATAGTTGGTCAACTTCGCTGATAGATAGTGTTGTTGTTGGCTCATCAAAAATC
>CBDAFG010000003.1:0-21081 GCA_965195205.1 uncultured Pelolinea sp.
TTTCTTTGTTCTGTTCCTGCTTGTTTCAAGAGCAACCTTCAAAGCATTTGGAGTATGCGCAAAATCTACGATTGCTGAAAAGTTCTGCCCGAGGTCAACAATTTCCATTCGTCCAGGAACCCCAGGCAGTGATGCAATGCCATCTATCACGCATTGCATATCTAAACCTAACCCTACTGAAGTAGCAGACACAGCCGCAAGAATATTATGTGCGTTAAATTCACCAATAAGTGAGGTCTGAATTTCAGACCGTAATCCTGCCCATTTTAGATCAAACTTTAAACCACTATCGGTGTTTTCAATATTCAGAGCCTGAATATCAGATCGTTCATCCGTACCATATTCAATAATTTTTATCATCTGATATTTCTCATCAGCCAATATCTTTTTTAAATGCTCATAGGATTGGTCATCCCGATTAATGATTGCAATACGATAATTTTCCCTATTTTTATCCTTGGTATCAATTAGCCCGGTTAACAGTGTTGCTTTTGCATTTAGATAATGTTCATAATCTCCATGGTAATCAAAGTGTTCATGAGTTATATTGGTCACAACCCCTATGTCAAAATCACAAGCAGAAACACGGTATTGTTCTAATCCGTGGGAGGTAGTTTCTATCACTACATGAGTTAATCCTTGATCAACCATTTTACTTAATAAATGTTGAATTTTTGGTGACTCGGGAGTAGTAACATGAAATCCGGTATCTATTTGCTCATCCCCAATCACCGCATTAACAGTGGAAATCATCCCGGTTTTTATGCCACATGATACCAGAATATTATGGATTAGATTAACTGTAGTTGTTTTTCCATCAGTTCCCGTTACACCAATAACTGTGAGCTTCCTACCTGGAAATCCATAAAAAGCAGCCGCAAGATGAGCAAGTGCCAAGCGCGAATTTTCAATTTGCAAATAAGGAACCTCATTAATTAATTCTTGGCGTTCTCCGATAACCACGGCGGCCCCATTATTTATTGCCTCCTGAATATATACATGGCCATCATAACTCTTTCCTTTTAAGGCGACGAATATATTACCTCGAATTACCTCGCAAGAATCATGAGTTATTCCACTCACCTCTATCTGCGGCAAATCGTGTATTGTTTTTAAAGAGAATTGATCGGAACTAGATAATATGTCTGATAGAAGGTTATTCATAAGCGTTTTTCATTGAATGATATTGAATGTGATCAACTCATTGATGGAGTTTTTCTATTGCATTTACAACAATTTTATAATTGATGAAAAGGATCAATGGGAACGAGATTGCTATTAGTATGATAGTGAAAACGGGATATCTACCACTGATACTATCAATATATAACCCAATTAACATAAAAATTGTGCCAAGAACAAACGTGATCGCACCAATTTTCAAATAAGTCGATCCTAATTTCCTGGGAAAACCTTCTTTTCGTACTTGATTGTTTTTTTCTATTTCTGATTTCATGAGGTCAGATTATATCATTCTCACCTATCAAGTTCGAGAAGTAAATAGATCCCAGAACTAATTATCACAAAAGCCAACAATATGATTCGTAACACCCTCGGGGAAAAACCCATTAACGTATTTATTCGTAATTCTACAGGGTAAGCAAATAAAGGATATCGAGATAATTTTTCCCCATTATCGTATTCAACCACATATATCCAAATTATTCCGCTCACATCCTCATCGACTGCTTGTATTTCCCATTCAAACCGCAAAGGTGATCCTAAATAATATGGCTCAATTATTCTTGAACTAGGGCTAATAACAATACCAGAAATATCGAGAAACACTTCTATGGCCACGTCACATTCATGTTCCTCTGCCCCAACAAATAAATTTATTGGAGAAGTATCCAATAGAATTACTGTGATATTTTTGGTCTCGTTTTTTGTAATTAATTGTGGGTATTTGATCTCCCACGGCTTATCAAGCAAAAATTCTAATTCTTGGCAATTTATTGAGAGCAATTGACTGGATTGATTTTTCTTAAAAACCAAATGAACTATCTCAATGGGATCAGGCCAGATCTCCCACAGTAATAGACCAGCCAGAAAAACAACCAGGATTGTAAAAATAATAATATTTTTCATATTTATATTTTAAAGTTGAAACATGTTTTTCCTAATAAGACTAATGATAAACTATAAACAAATACTAATCACAGGAGAAAAAAGAATGCCGAATCACCCCGCTGAACCATTTCGTATCAAGATGGTGGAATCCATCCAATTGAAAAGCAAAGAAGTACGGAAAAAAGCAATGATCAAAGCCGGTTACAACCTCTTTACAGTTCCTGCTGAGGATGTCTACATTGACTTACTTACAGATTCAGGTACAGGCGCAATGAGCCAAAATCAATGGGCATCTATCATGCTTGGCGATGAATCCTATGCTGGCGCCACCTCTTATTACAAACTAGAAGAAGTCATCCATAAGATTTTCGGTTTCACTCATTTTGTACCCACCCATCAAGGGCGAGCTGCGGAAAATATTCTTTCATCGATACTGGTCAAACCAGGCTCTTACATTCCATCTAACATGCACTTTGACACAACTGACGCGAACATCAGGGCACAGGGAGGGCGTCCTGAAAACCTCGTGATTGACGATGCGTTTGACATTAACAAAATATTGCCTTTTAAAGGCAATATGGATGTGGTGAAACTGGAACATTTCATCAATGAAAAAGGGCCGGAGAACATCCCATTCGGCTGCATCACAATCACCAATAACGCAGGTGGTGGTCAGCCCGTCTCATTAGAAAACATCAAAGCTGTGTCGAAGATTTACCGTAAATACAATATTCCCTTTTTTATTGATGCCTGTCGCTTCGCAGAAAACAGCTATTTTATTAAAATGCGTGAAAAAGGCTTTGCATCTCACTCTCCATTAGAGATCGCCCAGGAGATCTTTTCCTTAGCGGATGGGACTTTTATGAGTGCAAAAAAAGACGCCATAGTAAACATTGGCGGCTTCTTGGCGATGAATAACGATAAGTTGTTTCAAGATGTCTGCAACGCACTTATCCTTCGTGAAGGCTTTCCCACTTATGGTGGTTTAGCCGGGCGAGATCTAGAAGCACTCGCAACAGGCTTATTGGAAGGATTACAGGAGGATTACCTGACATATCGCATTCAACAAACCGCTTATCTTGCAGAAAAAATAAAAGAAGCAGGAGTCCCCATCATCGAACCTTCTGGGGGACATGCAGTCTATCTTGATGCGGGAACACTTCTTCCACATATCTCTCAATCTGAATTTCCTGGCCAGGCATTAACCGCTGCTTTATATCTTGAAGGAGGAATCCGAGGTGTTGAGATTGGTTCAGTAATGTTTGCACACCCTGACCCAGAGAGTGGCGAGATTATTTACCCAAAATTAGAGCTTGTTCGATTGGCAATCCCACGCAGAGTATATACACAAAGCCACCTAGATTATGTGGTTAAAATCCTTGCCAAGATATTTAACCAACGAGAATCCTATCGCGGTTATAAATTGACTTATTCACCTGAGCTTCTGCGGCATTTTACTGCTCGTTTTGAACCTTTGTAGATAATTCTTTTTGTTTGGCTTGTTCCCAAAGTATATCCATCTCAGTTAGGGTTGAGTCAGTTAGCGCTTCACCTCTCGCTGAGATGGTCTTTTCAATATATTCAAATCTGCTGAGGAATTTACTATTTGCTAATCGAAGTGCGCTTTCCGCATCAAACCCATTCCATCTAACCAGGTTCACCACTGCAAATAACAAATCACCAAGTTCTTCTTCTAATCCTTGTTTTGTTTCCGCACCTTTTACTTCAGCCAACTCCTCATCTACTTTCCTAAAAACCGGATCGATTTCCTCCCAATCAAATCCAACTCTGGCAGCACGCTCTTGGTATTTTTGTGCGATAGATAGAGATGGGAGTTGCTTGGGGATAGAAGATAGAATGCTGGTGAACTCCTTAATGCCGTTATGATTCCTTTCCTCATCTTTTAACTTCTCCCAATTTTTCAACACCCCTTGAATATTTTTTGCTTTATTTTTCCCAAATACATGTGGATGGCGATGAGTGATTTTATTATTGATATCATAAATAACTTCTGATAAGGAAAATTCACCTTTTTCTGTTGCAATCTGTGTATGCAACACAATCTGCAGCAGTAAATCACCTAATTCCTCCCGAAGGTGTTCACTATCATTTTGATCGATTGCTTCCAGAACTTCATAGGTCTCTTCTAACAAATTAGTCCGCAGTGACCGATGTGTTTGCTCCCTGTCCCAAGGACATCCATCTGGCGCTCTCAGGCGAGAAATCATTTCTTGAAATCTCTTTATCGATAAGTGCCCTTCAATAGGACTAAACAATATATAAACTCTCTGTTTATCAATCAAGAAACTTTCTAAGTTACTGATTTTAACGAGCTCTGTTTTCCAGAGAATTTTATCCAAAAAATAACAATGCACATTATTATTTCCGTTATACGAATTACTAATCAGCTCAACCAGATTGCTAATGCGATCTTTTTTAATATCGATCACATATAAAGAATATGAATCACGATCATGGATTAATGAATGCCGCTCATATAATTGATTGCCATCAATAATATGGATCCCCTTTACCTTTTCAATTTCCATTAATTCAAGTACTGCTTTTAATTCACTTAGGTTCATGATTTGTTCCTTCTTAGAAAAGCCGCAAAAATTATACTACCCACTTTAAAAAAAGTGGGTAGTTGGTAAGTTTCAATTTCCGATCCTCTGGAAAGCTTGTTTTCTAACGCTTTGTATATGTTGGTGCTTTCCGGGCTCGCTTCAAACCTGGTTTCTTGCGCTCCTTAACTCTTGGGTCTCGAGTCAACAAGCCATCTTTACGAAGACCGGGAATAAAAGCTGGATTCTTTTTCACAAACGCGCGGGCCAAACCAAGCCGCACTGCGTCTGTTTGACCAGTAACCCCTCCACCTTGTACTTTAACAGAAACATCATATTGTGTCTGGATCTCACCAGTGCTTTTAAAAGGTCTTAATATCGAATCAGAATCACCTAATCGAGTGAAATAATTCTTCAGTTCTTTTTCATTGACAATAAAAATTCCAGTACCTGGTGTTAGTCTAACTCGGGCTGTGCTTTGTTTCCTGCGTCCAATACCTTCATAATACCGTTCCGCCATTTATTTACTCCTCATTCTAATCAATTTCTACTACTTCCGGCTTTTGTCCGGAATGCGGGTGCTCTGGGCCACCATAAATCTTCATACGTTTTAACAAGTGTCGCCCATGTTTGTTATGTGGTAGCATACCCCAAACAGCTGACTTAATAACACGGTCAGGGTGATTCTTTAATTGATCCGGAAAAGAAACTGCTTTAAACCCACCAGGATAGCCCGAATGGCGATAATAAAATTTCTCTTTTTCTCGGGTCGGATTCACCTTAATATCCTTAGCATTAATCACAATCACAGAATCGCCCATAAGAACACCAGGCGTAAATTCTGGTTTATGCTTTCCCATCAGCCGCATAGCTACTTTCGATGCTAAACGACCTAGTTTTTGATCTTTGGCGTCCACAAGACACCAATTTGTTTTTGTTTTTCCTTTAATTACATAGGTTTTTTCCACGATGACCTACTCCATACTTTTCTTAGTTATTAATAAATTATTTTATCTAAAAACAATCCTCTTGCCGGCGCAATGCCGGAGGGCAGATTGTCTATGCCCTCAAAGCTGTCAACTATCATATCCATCATCACTTTACCTTGCCCGACTCGAACTAAAATCAAAGTTATTCTTCTCACCATATGGTAGAGAAAGGAATTAGCTCTGATCAGGAAAAATGCTTTATTTCCTTTTTCCCGTCTCCATTCAGCGAACTCCACGTTTCGTTGAGTTCTACCGCCTTTTTTTGGAGGTTTTCCATATAAGCGATAATTATGCTCACCACAAATTATCTTAGCCGCCTGGTTCATAAGTTCAAAACTCGGTTCAGGCCAAATACGCCAACGATACCGTTCTTCTAATGGTTCTACGGTTGAGCCAATATATACCTGATATCGGTATTCTCTGAACTTCGCATCGTAGCGAGGATGAAATCCTTCTTTCGCTTTTTTTGCGCTGTTGATTGAAATATCTGATGGCAGATGAAAATTTATTGCCTTTTGTAGTTCATTATCAGAATGCTTCCAATCGAGTTCAAAAGCGGCAATCTGCCCTTTGGCATGAACACCGCAATCGGTACGTCCAGATGACGTTATTATTCTACCAGTCCAACCTAATTTCTTAAGCGCTTGTTCTATATCCCCTTGAACTGTGCGATCGTTTAGTTGGCGCTGATATCCATAAAAATCAGTTCCGTCGTAGCTTATTGTAATTTTGTAAAGTGCCATTCCACCCGACTCAGCGGTAGGACTATTCCTCAACCAACTCTAACATGACCATTTCCGATGAATCACCCTTACGGAGCCCAAGTTTAAGCATACGCGTATATCCACCATTGCGTGATTCAAAACGCGGAGCAATATCATCAAATAGTTTTTTTACAATATCTGCATCTGCCAAAGCGGAAGCTGCCAATCGGCGGGCATTTACTTTTTCTATATCAGATGCATTTGCACTGTTCTTCGCTAAGGTGATTAATTTTTCTGCATCCCCGCGGATTGCTTTCGCTTTAGCTTTGGTCGTCTTAATACGGTTATTTTCAAATAACTGTTTTATTAAAACACGACGCAGAGCTTTTCTTTGGTCTTTTGTTCTGCTTAATGTATATCCTGCAACACGATGGCGCATAGGATTTACTCTGCCTCACTTTCGTCTCTATCGTCTTTTATATATCCTTTTTCCTGCATCTTATCTCTCAGTTCATCCAGGCTCTTTTCTCCAAAATTGCGGATTGACATAACCGCTTCTTCGCCTTTTTCAAGCAGTTCAATCACATCACCAACAGAAGTTACACCAGTCCGTTTAAGAGAATTGAAAACACGGACAGAAAGATCCAAACTCTCGATCAGCATATCAGAAGTTTCGCTGCTTATTTTCTTAGGAGTCTCCTCAATAGTCTCTTCAACTACCTCGAACATTTCTTCTTTAACTCCAGCAATTAATCGAAATTGTTCAATCAGAATTTTACCGGCTGAACCCAATGCCTCCTCAGGTGAAACCGTACCATCTGTCCAGATCTCTAAGGTCAGACGATCATAATTTGTACTTTGCCCTACGCGTGCACGGCCAACCTCAAAATTGACGCGGTGCACAGGGCTAAAAATTGCATCAACGGGTAACTCTCCAATCGGTAGGTTGTTATCCCTTTCATTTGAAGGCAAATATCCTCTTCCACGCTCAACAGTGAAATCCATGGTTAATTGCGTTTTCGGATCATCAACAGTAAATAGATACAATTCTGGATTCACAATCTCAATTTCAGATGTAATCTGGATGTCAGCTGCGGTTACAACACCTTCACCGCTTACATCTAAATGCATATGAGAAATATCGCCCTCATGCATAATAATATGCAGCTGCTTAACCTGCAGCATTATTTGCAAAACATCTTCTCGTACACCTGGAATATCAGTGAATTCGTGCAGCGTGTCGGAAACTCGAATAGAAGTGACAGCAGTTCCATCCAAAGATGACAACAGCACTCTGCGTAGAGAATTTCCCATTGTCGCACCATACCCCTGCTCTAATGGGGCAATATTGAATTTCGCGTAATTGCGAGTTTCAGCTTCCCGTTCTAAAACGGGCATTACCATTTTACCTTGAGCCACAGTATCCCTCTCTTTTATAAAGCCTAATCAGTTTCAATTAATTCACCCATCTACCGTGAGTAATATTCAACGATCAGTTGTTCATTAAGGTTACCATCGATTTCGCCGCGCTCTGGAAGCCGAAGAATCCTAGCGCTTAGGTTTTTAAGATCGCGTTCTATCCATAGCGCACAATTAGTTTTCTCAGCTCGTTCTGAAAGGTCGAGGAATAATCCATTCTTCTTCGATCCTTCACGCACGCTTAGAACATCACCGTCTTTAAGAAGCATTGAAGGGATATTTGTTTTTCGTCCATTTACAATGATATGTCCATGGTTTACCATTTGGCGAGCTTGTGTTCTGTTTACAGAAAACCCCATCCTATAAACCACATTATCTAGCCGTGATTCTAAAATTTGAAGTAGATTAACACCAGTCAGGCCGCGTTGTTTTACTGCCAGTGTAAAGAAACGACGGAATTGTTTCTCTAAGACTCCATAAATCCGGCGAGCCTTCTGTTTTGCGCGCAATTGGCGATTGTAATCAGACTCTCTTCTTCTTCGTGATTGAGAAAAACGACCACCATGCTGCCCAGGGGGATATGCTCGTCGTTCAAATGCACATTTAGACGTTAAACAGCGTTCACCTTTCAAAAAAAGCTTCTCGCCTTCACGTCGGCATAACTTGCAAACTGATCCTGTATATCTTGCCATTAATTAATCTCCTAAACCTACATTCGCCGTTTCTTTGGTGGCCGGCAGCCATTGTGAGGTACCGGTGTGACGTCAGCGATTGATCGAATTTTCATCCCCTGTGCTTGGATCGCTCTAATTGCAGCTTCCCGCCCAGGTCCTGGTCCTTTGATGAATAAATCGACTTCTTGAATACCCATTGCTTGTGCTTTCTTCATCGCACTTTCAGCCGCAAGACGTGCCGCAAATGGTGTACTCTTGCGGGATCCCTTAAAGCCAATCGTGCCTGCGCTCGTCCAAGAAACAGTGTTCCCCTGTTGATCCGTCACAGTAATAATCGTATTATTGAATGTTGCATAAATATGTACTTGTGCGGAAGAAAGGGTTCGCTTTGTCTTCCTAGATGATGAGCGTCGTTTTGGTTTCGTTTCTTGTGCCATAATTCCTCGTAATTAATTGATTTAGATCAATGTTCCTATACCTATTTCTTGGTTGCACCGCGACGACGACCACGACCCGCAACAGTTTTCTTTGGTCCTTTTCGTGTTCGTGCGTTTGTTTTCGTACGTTGTCCATGAACAGGAAGCCCTCTGCGATGGCGAAGACCGCGGTAGCATCCGATCTCAACTAAACGTTTGATATTCATTTGAACATCACGGCGAAGATCACCTTCTACTTTATAATTCTTATTAATATATTCGCGCATAATACTCACATCATTTTCTGTGAGATCCTTCACGCGTGTATCAGGATTAACCTTCGTTGCAGCAATAATCTCGTTTGCACGTGTTCGTCCGATACCAAATATATACGTAAGCCCAATTTCAATCCGCTTGGACCGCGGTAAGTCTACACCTTCTATTCTTGCCATATTTTTTATCCCTGTCTCTGTTTATGTTTCGGATTTTCACAAATCACGTAAAGTACGCCTTTTCGTTTTACAATTTTGCATTTTGCACAACGCTTGCGGATTGATGGTGATACTTTCATTATTTACTCCTCTATATTTTTTGCAACAGCCGCAAATTATTGATTATAACCTTTAATCTCATAATCGTCTATCAACCCTAACAGTTTATTACTTTCATTAACGCTTCTGTTACTTCTTCAATTGGTAAAGCCCCGTCCACTTCTACAAGCAACTCTTTTTTAGTATAGAAATTGACTAACGGGGCTGTTTTCTCAAAATAAACACGAATGCGCTGCTCTACAGTTTCCTTCTTGTCATCCTCTCGCTGATAAAGCGGGGACCCGTCATAATCACAAACACCTTCTTGTTTTGGTGGTATATATTTTGTATGGAAAACATGCCCTTCCGCTTTACATGTCCACCTTCCGCTTAAGCGTTCAATCAGTTCTTCCGCTTCCACATTGATGAATGGCACACAGGCAATCTCCGCGTTGATAGAAGATAAAAACTCAGATAGTGCTTCTGCTTGGTTTGGAGTGCGCGGAAAACCATCTAAAAGTGCGCCACCAGAACAATCCGCTTTCATTAATCTATCTGTGACCATCCCGATGGTAATATCATCCGGAACTAACTCACCTTTGTCCATGAACTGCTTTGCTTTTATCCCTAATTCAGTTTTTAACTGTAAATTCTCGCGGAAAATGTTTCCTGAGGATATGTGTGGAATACCACATGCATCCGCAATTATCGCAGCTTGTGTTCCTTTTCCGGCACCTGGCGGGCCAAGCAAAACATAAAATTTATTCATCAAAATAAAACTCTTAGCCTTTTATTAAACTTTCATCATATCCGTGCAACTTCAATTCGGTTTCAATGATGTTGAATGTGTCCCGAACCACACCTACCACAATGATCAAGCCTGATGCTGAAACGAGAAATAAATTAGACCCAATATTAGGTGGAAGGGTGATTTGCAGAATGTATGGCATAGTTGCTACCGAGGCCAAAAACAGTGCTCCGACCAAAGTGATTCGACGCTGTACCCGATTTAAATACCTTTGGGTAGCAGCCCCGCGGACCACACCCGGAATTTGAGCGCCCTGCTTCTTTAAACTTTCACCATAGTTCTGTTGCTCAAATAAAACTTCTGTATAGAAAAATGTGAGCAGCAGTACAAAGGAAAAGTAGATCACGATATACCATATACTCGTTGGGCTAAATGTCCGTTGCATGCCAGCAGAAAACTTTGCTATCCATTCAGTTTTTGAATTGATAAAGAACTGCGACAATATAGCTGGAAGAGATAATATTGTCTGAGCAAAAATCAATGGGATCATGCCAGCCAAATTAATCATCAAGGGTAAGTTAGATCGCACCGGCATTGACATTCGATTGCCAACTCTGCGACCAGGGAATAATACCGGTACATTCCTTCTGCCCTGTTGAACAAATATTATCGCGAAAATTGTCACAGCTAGAATTATCGCCATTAGCGCCAACAGAATAGCAACGGATTGTCCCGATATGATCAAACTGTATAAATTGGCAGGAATTCTGGAAACAATTCCCGCAAAAATGATCAATGACAGCCCCTGATTAGGAACTCCATATTCCGAGATCAGTTCGCCCAACCAAATACCAAGCATTGTTCCACCGATCATACTGATTAATGTTGTTAAAGTGGGCAATAAACTAGCACCGGTAAAACCAAACTGGTAATTCAAGATCGATCCACCTGTTGTGAGTTGATTAAATAATTGAATTTGCCCTAAAGCAGAAAGTGCGCCCATTGGAATGGTTAACAACACCGTCCACTTCTCCATCAATTTACGGCCTTCCTTGGGGTTTTCCTGCATTCGCCTTTCAAGCGATGGAATGATTGGAATTAGTAATTGAATGATGATTTGCGCAGTAATATACGGATAAACGCCCATCGCAAGGATTGAGAAATTCGATAGCGTTCCACCAGATAATAGATCAAACACACCCAATAAACTGCTGGCTGCTCCTTGCTGTTGAAATATACTAGCGATTACATCACGGTTGATACCTGGCACTGGTATATTTGCAGCAAACCGATACAGAATTAATAATGCCAATGTGATTAGCAGCTTCTTTCTGATATCAACAGAAGTCCACAAATACCGCCATGCAGATCTCTTCATGGTCGAATCTCCTTATTTTCCTTCGTTTCCTGCTTGAATAAGTTCTGCTTTACCACCAACGGCCTCAATTTTCTCTTTCGCACTTTTTGTGAATCGGTGAGCTTTAACTGTCAAAGCCTTCTTGATTTCGCCTCTACCAAGAATTACAACTGGGTTCTTGGTTTTATGCAGCATGTTTTTTTCTGCAAGAAGTTCGGGCGTCACTACTGTGCCTGCTCTAAAAGCGGATAAAGTTTCCACGTTTATTTCATTGTAAACAATGCGGTTGATTGGTGTGAAGCCTACCCCGCGCAGAAATGGTAAACGGCGATAGAAAGGCAAATTGCCGCCCTGCCGATATAATGCACCGCCAGACCCGCTCCGCGATTTTTGCCCTTTATATCCACGACCAGCAGTTTTTCCTTGTCCCGCGCCGATTCCACGAGCAACACGCTTCCTTCTCTTTGTTGACCCTTCACTCGGTTTTAAATCATGTAATTTCATTCTTATTCCTATTTTTCTACTTTAACTAAATGATTCACTTTTGATAACATACCGCGCACAGCCAATGTATCCTTTTGTTCCACTGTGTGCCCTATTTTACGAAGGCCCAACGCACGAATAGTTGCCTTGTGCCGTTCCGAATTCCCAATTGGACTTCGGACCAATGTGATTTTTAGTATTTTCTCATTTTTAGCCATTTTTTCTCCGTTCCCAAAAAGGCGCCAAATCCTTAGCAGGTTTTCCCCGCATAGCGGCTATTTCCTCAGAAGTTCGTAATTGATCCAACGCATTCATAGTGGCTTTTACAACATTCAATACGTTTGCGCTGCCCATTGATTTGGTTAAAATATCACGAATACCCGCAGCTTCGACAACCGCCCGCACACCACCACCAGCGATAACACCTGTACCTCGTGATGCTGGCTTCAACAGCACTATCGCTCCGCCCATCTTACCAATAACTTCATGCGGAATAGTTGTGCCCGCAAGCGAGATTTTTCGCATATCGCTGAGTGCTTGTTTTGTTGCTTTTCCCATAGCATCAGGAACAGCACCTGCTTTTCCGGTACCAACACCCACTCGGCCATTATTATTTCCAGCCACGATAGTAACGCGAAAATGAAATTTTCGGCCACCTTTGACAACCTTAGCCACACGCGTAATATCGACTACCCGCTCATCGAATTCTTTTTCAACTGGTTTATATGCCATTTTTTTTCACTATTTCCCTTTTGTTAGAATCTTCCTTTTAGAAGATCAAACCTTCTTCTCTTGCTGCTTCAGCTAAAGCTTTTACTCGCCCCATATACCGGTATCCGCCGCGATCAAAAACAACTTCCGTGATCTTTTTATCCTTCGCACGTTGCGCAATATGCTTTCCTACTGCAGAAGCTTGTTCAGTTTTATTCATCTTCGCAACCTTTTTCCTGAGTTCATGGTCAATACTAGATGAGGAAACTAATGTTATTTCTTTATCATCGTCAATGATTTGGGCAGATATCTGGGATAAACTGCGAAAAACATTTAACCGCGGCCTTTCTGCAGTACCCTGGATATTTTTCCTTACCCGCTTATGCCTATGTAATCTTGCTTCGTTTCTTGTTTTTTTACTCATATCTTTCTTATACTCCCTTACATCGCAGCAGCTGTTTTACCCGCTTTTCTACGGACTCTTTCACCCTTATATCTGATTCCCTTCCCCTTATAAGGTTCTGGAGGTCGTATTTTCCGGATATCAGCAGCTATTTGCCCGACAACTTCCCTGTTTGCGCCCTTGATTGTTATGATTTTGTTTTTTTCAGTTACAGTAAATTCAATTCCGTCAGGAGCTTCAACATTTACAGAATGAGAAAATCCCACATTGATTACAAGATTCTTACCCTCTTGCTCTGCTTTATAACCAACACCCTGAATTTCAAGCACCTTAGTAAAACCAGCATGAATTCCAGTAACCATGTTTTGGATAACTGCTCTAGTTGTTCCGTGGAGTGCTCGAACATGTTTTTCGTCTGAATCACGAGTCACAATTATCCGCTCACCCTCTTTCGCAATATTTATCAAAGGTGAAAAGGATCGTTCTAATGTCCCATTCGTACCTTTCACAGTTACATGAGATCCATCCAATTCCACGCTTATATCGCTTGGAATATCAATGGGCAATCTTCCTATTCTAGACACAACACACCTCCAAAATCCACCGTTCTACCAAACCTTGCACAAAATTTCTCCACCGACGCCATTTTTTCTTGCAGACTGGCCCGTCATCACACCTTTTGGTGTTGATAATATCGAGATACCCATACCTGAGAGAACCCAAGGGATATCTCGTTTCTGTGTATATACTCGCCGACCAGGCTTACTTATCCGTCTAATCTCAGTAATAACCGGGCGTTTGGTTCGCCGCTCACCAACATATTTCAAATGTACACGAAGGGTTTTATGCGCCGGTTGACTATCGTCAGCGACTTCATAATTCTCAATGTAACCTTCTTCTCTTAATATACGTGCTATTTCAGCTTTTAAATTTGAGCTGGGCATTGCCACAACGGTATGGTTACTCATAAGACCATTCCGGATGCGAGTCAGCATATCAGCAATTGGATCATTTATACTCATTTACATACCTCCGGATTCGATATTTACCAAGATGATTTCGTCACACCAGGAATTTTCCCTTGAAGAGCAAGCTCCCTAAAGCAAATCCTGCAGACACCAAAGCGCCGAATATAACCACGGGGGCGACCGCATAGCTTGCAGCGATTACGAACCTGATTCGGATATTTTCGTCTTGTTTCTCTATATTGCATACATTTTTTCGCCATAATTAAACCTTCCTAAAAGGCATTCCTAAATGTTTTAATAATGCAGTTCCCTGCTCATCATTTGGTGCAGTAGTAACAAAGGTGATTTCCATACCCCTGATTTTATCAATCGAATCAAAATCAACTTCCGGAAATATTAATTGCTCCCGTAATCCAAGAGTGTAATTACCTCGACCATCAAAAGATTTCGGAGATACTCCACGAAAGTCTCGAACACGCGGTAAAGCAACGTTGACAAGTCGGTCAAGCAACGACCACATTTTCTCACCTCGCAAAGTAACCTTAACTCCGACAGAGAATCCTTCTCGCAGCTTAAAATTAGCAATGCTCTTTTTTGCTTTGGTAATTACAGGTTTCTGGCCAGTAATAATTTCAATGTCTTTTACCGCTTCGCCGAGCGCCTTCTTATCTTCGATCGCTTCGCCCATTCCAATATTCAAGACTATTTTTTCTATCTTTGGTACCTGCATAACATTCTCCAGGCCCAACTCTTTCATCAGCACTGGAATAATTTCCTTGCGGTATCTTTCTTTTAATGCATTCATTTAATAACTCCCAATAGCGGTTTTTGGTTAATCAATGAATCCGCCACATTTCTTGCAGACGCGAATTGCCTTGCCACCATCACGTGAAATACCGACACGCGTAGGCTTATTGCATTTCTTGCATACAACCATGACATTTGAAATATCAAGCGGTGCTTCAAATTTCACAATACCAGGATTAACCGTTTTTCCTTTAGATTGAACCTGCCCTTGATGCTTTGTGCGAAGATTAATTCCTTGCACAACAACGCGTCTTTCATTCGGAATAACACGAAGGACTTCTCCACGCTTTCCTTTATTTTCAGATTTTCCGGTGATAACTTCAATCTGATCACCTCTTTTTATTCGCATCTTCATCCTGCTAGCTCCTACAATTATTACAATACTTCTGGGGCAAGGGATACAATTTTCATATATCCTCTTTCACGTAATTCCCGTGCAACTGGCCCAAAAATCCGTGTCCCTTTTGGATTCTCCTCATCCGCGTCCAAGATAACTGCGGCATTGTCATCGAAACGGATCGTAGATCCATCTTTTCGCCGCCAGGGGTGCGCCGTGCGAACAATTACCGCTTTGACGATCTCACTCTTTTTCACAGAGCTCTGAGGAGTAGCCACTTTTACAGTTCCTACAACCACATCGCCTACGTGACCATATTTTTTCCCTGATCCGCCTAAAACGTGGATAACCAAAATCTCTTTTGCACCAGTGTTGTCTGCGACCTTTAATCGTGATTCATGTTGGATCATGACTCTATACCTCGTCGGGTGCAGGTACTTCTTGAGCTGATTCCTGCGCTTTTAATATTTTTTCAACAACCCATCTCTTGTTTTTTGAAATCGGCTTACTTTCCACAATCTGCACCTTATCGCCAACTTTGCACTTTATTTCATCGTGCACTTGAAATCGTTTGGCCTTGTGAACAACCTTTCCATATAATGGATGTCGATATGTCCTTGACACTTCAACAATAACCGTTTTTGTCATCTTATTACTAGCAACAACACCGGTTAATCTTCTGCGAGTATTCATGCTTCACCTTCCGTATGGATCCCCAATTGCTTTTCACGCAAGATCGTTTCCAACCGGGCAATCAATCGTTTTATATCATTAATCTTGCTGGTATCAGTTAATTGTCCGCTCACAGCATTGAACCTGAGCAGCATAAATTCTTTGCGTGTTTCGAGCAATTTTGATTGAATTTCATCAGCACTCAACAATCGAATTTCACCGCTTTTCATGCTTGACCTCCAATGAAATCTTTCTTAGAGACAATTCTCGTCTTTATTGAGAGCTTATATTGTGCTTGTTTAAGCGCGTACATAGAAATCTCGTCATCAAGCCCGCTAACTTCGAACATGATTCTGCCAGGTTTAACAACTGCCGCCCAATATTCCACCGCCCCTTTACCTTTTCCCATTCGAGATTCTGCTGCTCTCTTGGTTATCGGCTTATCTGGGAATATTCGAATCCAAACCTTTCCACGTCGTTTCATCGCCCTAACCATTGAACGGCGGGCAGCTTCGATTTGGCGGGCAGATACCCAACCCGGCGCTAAAGCTTGTATGGCAAAATCTCCATTCAGTATCGTAACTCCGCGCCCCGCTTTTCCACGCATTCGTCCGCGCATTTGTTTGCGGAACTTTACTCTTTTTGGCATCAACATAGTAAAACCTCTTCTAAGGTATATGCATCATCAGTAAATGTTTACTTACTGACGTATACACCTCCCGTTTTTTCCATTTTATTTTTAGATTCTGGCAGTACTTCCCCTTTATAAACCCAAACCTTAACACCAATTTTTCCGTAGGTTGTATCAGCTTCTGCGCGAGCGAAATCAATATCAGCACGCAATGTCTGAAGAGGAACTCGTCCTTCCCGCAACCATATGGTTCTGCACATTTCAGCGCCATTCAATCGGCCAGCTACTTGGATCTTCATTCCCTCAGCACCTTGACGAATGCTGTTTTGGATTGCCCGTTTCATAGCACGGCGATAACTAATGCGACGTTCAATTTGTGAAGCAACGTTTTCTGCCACCAACAATGCGTCACAATCTGGGTTTTTTATCTCCATTATCTCAAGATCAATTTTCTTACCCGTCAAATCCTCAAGATTTTTACGGAGAACTTTTACGGTTTCTCCCTTTCTGCCGATCAAGATACCAGGCTTCGCGGTTTGAACTAAGATCTTCACCTTGCTTGGAAATCGTTCAATTTCAATATGGGAAACACCAGCACGGTCTCCGGTCTTTCTGATCATTTCCTGGATTTTAAGATCCTGATGAAATTGATCAATGTAATTTTGACCCTCAGCGTACCATTTTCCTTCCCAAGTGCGTATAATCCCTAAACGCATTCCGACCGGATGAACTTTACGACCCATATTTACTCCTGGAATTTTCCTGATATTTTCTATATGATTTCATTAATTATTCTTTTTCACGCAAGATCACATTAACATGTGACGAACGTCGTAAAATCGGTTTAATCCTGCCTCGTGCACCAAAGCGACGCCACTTACGTGTTGGTGCTTCGTCAACAACAATCTTATATATGAATAACTTCTCTGCTGGTATTCCAAAGTTATTCTCACCATTCGCCATCGCCGAAGCAATTAACTTGCGCATTGGTTCAGCACTTTTCTTATTAACAAATTTCAAAATAGTAATCGCCTCTTCCGCCATTTTTCCGCGAACAAGATCAACAACCAATCTTGTTTTCTGGGCAGAAACGGGATAATACTTTAATTCTGCTTTCACATCAATCGCCATATTTACCTCTTTAATCGCTCATAGATGATGATCTCTCAGCCAAATGACCGCGGAAATATCGGGTTGGGGCAAATTCCCCAAGCTTGTGACCGACCATATTCTCAGTAATATAAACCGGAACATGCCGCCGTCCATCATGGACAGCAATCGTATGACCTACCATCTGTGGGAAGATCGTGCTTGCTCTGCTCCAGGTCCGTATGACCTTCTTTTCCTTCTTCTCATTCATTTGTTCAATTCTCTTCAACAGTTTAGGGTCAATGAAAGGTCCCTTCTTTAAAGAACGTGACATATTTCAGCTCCTAGATTCCTACTTGCGTTTTGCAGCATGTCGGCTGCGTAAAATATACTTACTGGTACTCTTATTTCTCCGAGTCTTATAGCCAAGGGTAGGTTTACCCCAAGGAGACTTTGGACCTGGCATACCAATTGGTGAGCGGCCTTCACCGCCACCATGCGGATGGTCGTTCGGATTCATTGCGCTGCCGCGAACTGCTGGCCGGAACCCTTTATGACGCTTCCTGCCTGCCTTACCGAGTTTAATCTGGCTGTGCTCAACGTTTCCGACCTGGCCAATGACTGCAAAACATCTTTTGCTTATTAAGCGGATTTCACCAGAGGGCAGACGTATTTGCGCATAAACATTTTCTTTTGCCAATAATTGAGCAGAAGTGCCAGCCGAACGCACCAACTGTCCACCTTTGCCAGGCTGCATTTCGATATTATGGATCATAGTGCCAGTTGGAATATTTTCAATTGGCAAACAGTTCCCCGGGCGGATATCAGCCTCAGGCCCTGAAACCAACTTGTCGCCAACCTTAATTCCCAAGGGCGCAATAATATAAGTCTTCACACCATCAGCATAAGTTAATAAAGCCAACCTGGCAGATCTTTTTGGATCGTATTCAATTGCAGTGACCTTTGCAGGAATATTCAATTTCTGCCGTTTGAAATCAATTATACGAGTTTTCTGCTTGTGCCCTCCACCGCGATGGCGCACTGTGATCCTGCCATAAACATTACGGCCAGCTTTTTTATGTTTAAAAACCGTTAGGTTCTTTTCGGGTTTAGTTTTAGTGATTTCCTCGAATGTTGACCCGGTCATTCCCCGCAAACCCGGGGTAACAGGTTTGTAAATTTTTATACCCATTACTCTACTCCCTCAAATATCGGAATACGATCTTCAGGGCTGATCTTAACAAGCGCCTTTTTGTATGCCGATTTTTTAATCGTTAACCGACGGCTGCGTCCCTTTCGTCCCATTTTTGCCGGGACATTGATAGTATTTACTCTCAGTACCTTCACCTCGAATGCTTTTTCCACTGCATCCCTCACATCTGAGCGTGTAGCAGAAATAGGCACTTCAAACGCATATTGATGAAGCTTAGATGATAGATAAGCTGACTTTTCTGTTATCAGCGGCCTGATTAATATGTCATATGGTGATTTCATTTCGTCCTCTTACTGGTTCCAAGATATTCTTCCATTACCTTGATCGCCGGTAAATCAAAGATCAAGTGGTCATAAGAAAGCAAATCTCTAATATTTAAATACTTAGCAAGTAAAATTTTTATATTTGCCAAGTTTTCAGATGAAAGAAACACGTTTGTTTTTGATTCCTTTTCCGCAACCACAACTAAAGCTGAGTTTCCGCCAGTTAATAAATTAACTGTGTTCTGCAGATCCCTGGTTTTTGGTTCTTTCATATTAAAACCATCAACTAAAATAACAGCATCTTCAGACGCTCGCACAGTGAGAGCCGATCGAACAGCTGCCCTGCGCATCTTACGAAGCATTTTCTTTTTATATGAGCGGGGGTGAGGAGTATGGATTTTCCCACCGCCAACCCACTGAGCAGACCTGATAGAACCTTGCCGAGCTCGTCCAGTTCCTTTCTGACGCCAAGGCTTCCTCCCACCACCAGATACGTCACCACGTGCTTTCGTTTCGTGTGTACCCAATCTCGCATTGGCATTCTGACGTACATAAGCCTGGTGCATAAGAGCCATGTTCACCGGGGCTTCAAAGATCGAAGCGGGCAGCTCTATCTGTTTTAATGTTTTTCCTGCAATATCTACTACATCTACTTTTGTCATCTTTAGCTCCAAAAGCGCGGTAAATAACCCGCTGCTTCAATTTTCCCTATTGCTTCCTCGCATCTTTAATCATCACCAGCCCACCGCGAGGACCAGGCACTGAACCATTGACACCAATCAGGTTCTTTTCAATATCTATCAAAACAACTTCTACATTCTGTGAAGTTACACGCTCATTCCCCATTCTTCCAGGCATTTTCTTGCCTTTAAAAACACGCCCTGGGGTTGTACCAGCAGCAATTGATCCAGGAGCACGCAATCGATCCGATTGACCGTGTGTTTTTGGTCCACCTTTAAAGTGATATCTTTTCACAACACCTGCGAAACCCTTACCCTTGCTAGTTCCCACAACATCAACTCGCTTCCCCACTTCAAATTGACTCACGTCTACCTTGTCCCCAGCTTTTACTTCTGGAGTGCTTGTGCGAAATTCCCTTAAATACCGCAGCAGGGGAATTTTATTCTTTTCAAGATGGCCTATCTGTCCTTGGGTAAGCTTTTTTGCTTTTACTTCACTAAAACCCAATTGAACAGCGGAATACCCATCCTTCTCGGTATCACGTACCTGTGTAACATAACATGGCCCAGCTTCGATGAGAGTTACTGGAAGAGCTAATCCATCCTCATTGAATACCTGGGTCATGCCAAGTTTCTTTCCTATAAGCCCTTTAAACATCTCTTTTTTCTCCTAATGAATGTAATTTATGGAGACTGTCAGCATGGGCTCAGCCGCATCATCTCCGACTTTATAGTTAGTTTTCTGCCAGCCAGACTTTTTGATTGACCGTCCGCTGTTTCAGTAAACTCTTATAAAGCCTTTCAGTTATTAATCAAACCTGAAAATTTTACCATATTATTCTGGTTTGTACCAACAATTGATTGTAATTTTCCTAAATCTTGATTTCGATATCCACGCCGGCTGGCAAATTCAAACGCATCAGCATATCAATAGTTTTAGAATCTGGATTCATTACATCAATTAATCGATTATGCGTTCTTATCTCAAAATGTTCGTGTGAGTCTTTATCAATGAAAGTTGACCGTCGAACAGTAAATTTTTCCAGTTTTGTTGGCAAAGGTACCGGTCCAACAACTTTTGCGCCACTTCTTTCAGCGGTTTCTACAATACGTTTTGCGGATTGATCCAAAACTCGGTGATCATATGCTTTTAATCTTATGCGTATCTTTTGTTTTGCCATATTTTTTTATTCCTATTCAATAATCTCAGTGATTCTACCAGCGCCAACAGTGAGGCCGCCTTCACGAATAGCAAAGTCAGAGCCTTGTTCAAGGGCAACGGGGATGATCAGTTCAACAACCATGTTGACGTTATCGCCAGGCATGACCATTTCAACATCCTCTGGCAGAGTG
>CBDAFG010000004.1:0-58904 GCA_965195205.1 uncultured Pelolinea sp.
AGTTACTTCCTCGGTATTGATTCGAATATCTGTCATTATGTTCTCCTTTTATTTCTAATTTAATTTTTTGATCAATAAGAACCATTTCCCCTAGAAAATTTTTCCCTCCTTCCCATCTTGATCTAATATTTCCCTATTCAATGTCAAATTCCTCATTATCCAATTTTTCAAACTGGTCAGCCATTTCATTCATCTCTCTGGCTATGTTGGATGTAAGTTTTGAAAACCCATCCATATATTTATTTAGGTCCTTATAATCTTTGAAAAAAACTGATTTTGCGACTCCTTCCCATTCCTTCTCAAGATCTTCTATCGATTCATTTAGGTCTTTGATTATTGTCACGAGAGTATCAGTTGCAGAACCAAATGTATGGGCCGTCTCACGCAGTTTTTTTGGATTTATTTTTAGTTGAGTCATGTTATAGAACCTTTTCAATAATCCTAATTATTAACCCTTTTTCTCGCTCAATAAAATTAGCCTGCATCTCAAGTAATCCTGCGCATACATCTAAACTTTTTGACATAGGGTTAAAAAGGGACATAAAGCGATTGTGCGATTTACCGACCCAACAAGAATCCAGATCGTTCTTGGTGCGGCTCAGGTCAGCAGACAATCTTCGAACTTCATTTGCTTGAGACCGAACCTGCGAAGCTATAATCTTTCCTTCCGGTGGATAAAACCAATCCTTGATTTTTTTTATTACAGAATCGCCCATTTCCATTCCCTCCACTTATTGAAATCTATATTTTGTTATGATAAAATTAATATAATTATATAATGAAAATTGTTTTTTACAAGTTTATTAGAGGGTTTAAGTAATTATAAAATACATAATATATACTTTAAAATGTTCAACAATCTTTTTTTCATCGATTTGCCATTCTTATAAAAGAGTTAATTGATAAAGTTGCTAAACAGCTCGTACACCTAATGGATCAATATAGAGATAAGGGGTATACCAAATGTCTAAAATTCAAATTGACACAGCGATAGTATTAAATGCTGCAACTAATATTCAACAGGTGGCAACAAGCCTGCGAGCAGCTGGAAATAGAATAGCATCAGCCGGGGCAAGTGCTCCGGTTTTTGAGAAGAATTCATTTGGACCCAATGTACGCGATTTGTGTAAAGTATGCAAATCCGCATTAGATAAGTTGGCTTCAGTGCTGGAAAATCAGGCGACTAAACTCAGAGAAAGGGTTGGGAAGTTTGAAGGAGCAGATCAAATCAGCGCTTTCGTCTTTGGACCTATGATAGATAAGAATGTTGAAGAAGAAAAGGAAAAACAAAAAAACAAGGAAGACATTGTAGAGTATATTGAACCTGAAAATGGATGGGGTATTTCAAAGGATGGCCCTACCACATCTTGGTATCGTAATGGTTTTGCAGGTTGTACCACCTATGTTGCTGAACAAAGAAATATTTACCCCAATGCCGATGGTAAAGATGCTATAAAAGGAAATGCACAAGATTGGCTTGAAAGCGCGGTAAAAGGAGGATGGAATACAGGAAAAAAACCTATGGTTGGATCGATTATTGTGTTCCAAGGAGAAGCAGCTGATGAATTTCATACCGCAAATCGCAAGGAGGGAGGGCATGTTGCCATCGTGGAAGCTGTTAAAATAAATAATGATACGGGGTTTTATGAAGTTACCATATCTGAAGCATCGATTGTTAAGGATAAAAATGGGGACCCAATTTTCGGGAAACATACAGAGGTAAAGGAAAGAACTATAAATGTTCCGATTGATGGGCATGAATATGTCGATTTTATTTATACTTATCCAAATAATTAATGTTGAATTTTTCATTATGATGGAAAATGTATGTTCTATGAATGGAAAAAAGATATTACTTATAAAACCATAATAATAAATCTGAAAATGCTTATGCAATAAATTTAGGAATTTCCAATAATCCTAAAAATATTTTTAAATTTATTTGAGAAAGGTAACTGAACCATGTCAGAAATTCAGATTGACACAGCGAAAGTATTAAATTCCGCAACCAATATTCAACAGGTGGCAACAAGCCTGCGAGCAGCTGGAAATAGAATAGCATCAGCCGGGGCAAGTGCTCCGGTTTTTGAGAAGAACTCATTTGGACCCAATGTACGCGATTTGTGTAAAGCATGCAAATCCGCATTAGATAAGTTGGCTTCAGTGCTGGAAAATCAGGCGACTAAACTCAGAGAAAGGGTTGGGAAGTTTGAAAAGGCGGATCAAGGACAAACTACAATAATTACATCGATATTTGGTATTTTTCTGGATGGCTTTGATCGTGGGAAAGATTCTGAAACAGATTCTCCAGCTATCAATGCTGAAGAATTTGATGGGAAACATGAAGCGGTTGAAGAAGAAAAATCTCCTTTTGGCGAAATGTTGGAGGAAATTGAAACTGAGAAGAAGTTAGAATCACCTAAACTAAACCCAGACGCAAAACCAGGGAATTATGGTTCCTGTGCTTTGTATGCCGCAGCACGACGCCCAGACTTGGGAACCACTAAAAGTTCCAATCAGAAATTCAGGGATCAAGCCGCTGCAAATTATATATACAAATTTAAAGATAAGGTTTTTCAGGTAGATTCCTCAGACACTGATTTAACAGATAATTTAGCTAAAGGTTATGCTGTTGTTTGGGAGCCTGGGGTACAAGGTTCACATAAGGATGATGGCCATGTAGCCATTATTGAGGAAATTGGAAAGGATTATGTTATTGTTAGTCAAGCCGGATGGGGCGGAAAAGATAAAATACCCATCAGTAAATTAAAAGACCTTTGGATAATTCCTTAATATATTAATAGTTTAATAAAAGGAAATACATTTTATGTCATCTCAACAATTTATCACCATCCGCGCGCTGCACTCCAACAGCCAGACCGATCTGGAAGTGCCCGCGGACGAACCGATCCAATCTTTCCTGCCCGATCTGATCAAGGTCATCAATTGGCCGGAGATGTTAGAAGGCGGAAAAGCCATCTATCACTTCACAGGGGAATCCGGCCAGCCGCTTGACAATACCAAGTCGCTTGCCAGCCTGGGGGTGGAGAATTTCGAGATCCTGTCGCTCACGATGGAAAATAGCGCAGGCCAGGCCGAGACTATATTGCAGACAGACGAACACCCGGATGACGACACCGACCGGCGTTCGCTTCCGCTGCCGCCCGTGTGGGCACAGATCCCCATCGACACGCCCTCGCTCGTATCTGAACGCGGTGTCGTCTTTGTGCTGGGAAAACCGCCCGTCACGATCGGCCGCGCCAGCCGTGAGTTCAAGCCGGATATCGACCTGAATGAATGGGATGAAAAGCTGCTCTCTTCCCGCCGACACGCAGAAATTTTATTGGAAGGAAAGTCCTTTGTTCTGCACGCCTTCGCCACCACCAACGGTACCTTCATCAACGGCGCTGAACTGCCATCTGGAGAGAAAAAGGCGCTTAAGGACGGTGATAAGATTCAGTTTGGTTTCCGGGGGATGGAACTGATTTTCAGGAAACCATTATCCTGAATAAAAGTATCAAGTAATTCTAAGGAATAAATTCCGCATGATCTCCTATCCAGCTTTGGTTATTATCGCCGGAAGAAGTATTTGCAGTCAAATTCATATCCGGGTTGAAATCCGCATGACTGACCTGCATAAATAATAAATTTTTCAATGGATCAAAGTGAGCCGTTACATTCTGGTTTTCGGCCATCCATGAATCATACGATTCCCTCCGGAATAGAAATGTTTCAGCCCAGCTGATGATACTATCATTCAAATTCACTAGACGCTCATTTTCATTCTCGACCCAATTCGCCACAACCAACTCCAAATCATCCTCCCCATCCCTATCCGTATCAATACTCACAAACCATTGGTAATCGTTAGTAATGCCCTTTACCTCTTCTTTGCGGTTGATCAGCAGAGTTTCAGGAATATCTACCAGGTAAAGGGTAACATCCAGAGTATTATCATTCAATACGGCTTCACCAGATACCAGATCAACAATTGGCTCTGATCCAGCATCACCAACAGAATCCGTAAATGACCAGGCTGCTGAGGATTTCAATTGTGAGCCATCTGTTACTGGGGATTCTGCATCAATGGCACAGCGAAAGCCAATGTAGTTACTATATGAGGAATCATAAACATCGTGGCGAGATGCGGTGCGTGCGTCTTGCTTATTATCGTTCCAGGAACCACCGCGTAGTACCCGAGAAACGACATTAACCGGGCCAGTGGGATTTGCTAATGTTGATATTTCATAGTAATAATACATAGAGTACTTATCTTGTACCCATTCCCATACATTTCCAGCCATATCATAGGCACCATATAGACTGGTACTTTCACTTCCATAATGACCAACAGGAGATGTGTTTAGGAATTCATCACACTCTCCATAATTCGCCCGATTGCAATCAATTCCTTCGCCCCACGGGTAGGTCCTGCCATCCACCCCGCGAGCAGCTTTCTCCCACTCAGCTTCAGTAGGCAACCGTCGTCCAACCCACTCGCAGTAGGCATTCGCTCCATCCCAGGTTACTCTTGATATCGGATAATCTACATATCTGTCATCTACCTGCCACATACCATCAATTTTCGAGACACGATCATAGCCTCTTGTAAAATTTATCCAATTTGTATTCCATTCTCCTTCTTGATTGCCTTTCTCATTCAAGAAACGAACAAACATGGCATTGGTTACCTCGGTCATGTCAATCCAGAAGGCGTCCAGGTAAATGCTGCGCTGAGGGAACTCATCACTTTCAGCGTCTGGATCGCTCCCAGTTGACCCGCGCAAAAACTCCCCTGCAGGTACAGATACTAGCGTCATGCCATCAACCTCTGAAACAACAGTCAAACCGATTTCCAACGCCGGAGGAAATGTTATTTCTAATGTAGGTGAACTGGTGATCTCGGGGGTTTCAGTGCCCCGTAAGATTTCCGTTTTTATTGCTGTCGGTTCGAAATCAGTGACTACAACCAATTCTCCATCTTCGCTACTAAGTTTTTGTGATTGAATCTCCTGTATGGTCATGTATCCCAGGAACATTACTCCCACAATTCCAACTACCAACAGGAATACACCCATGCCGGTCACTACCTTCTGGTTACTTATGATTATTTTCGGTAACCGGATCTTTTGCTTTTCTTTCTTTTTCTTGTAGCTCGCCTTTTCCTTCTTATCCCTCTCTCTGGCTGCCTGCTTTGCGGTCAGCCTGGACGCATTTTCTTTCTTGCGCTTCTCCTCCTCAGCGCGCTTCCTGGAAGCCAGCTCCTGGCGAGCGCGTTCTTTTTCCGCCATCCGCTGCTCTTCTTCTGTTCTCATGTTTGCCAATCGACGCAGTTCTATCGCCATAACGTGCATGTTTTTATAGCGGTCATTGGGATCTTTAGCCAACGCTTTTATCAGCAGCCATTCCACCTCATCCGGCAGATTGGGTACAAAGTTCTTCGGTCTTGGCAGTGGATCACGTGATTGTTTGATCATCACCGCCGATGGGGTATCTGCTATGAATGGTTTTCTCCCTGTGATCAGTTCGTACAGCACAATCCCCAGTGCATAGATATCCACGCGCTTATCAAACTTTGTGCTGGTACACTGCTCGGGTGCCATATACTCCGGTGTACCAATGAGCGAGCCTGTCAGTGTCATCTGGCGCGCTTCAGCAACGTCAATGATCTTGGCAATGCCGAAGTCGGTCAGCATGGGATCGCCTGATTCCGTCAGCAGGATGTTGGCTGGCTTAACGTCGCGGTGGATGATGCCTTTTTTATGGGTGTAAGCCAGCGCTTCCGCCACAGGCGCGATCAATCTGGCTGCTGTGCGCCATTCCATTTGCGCGCCGATGTATTTTTTAAGCGATCCTCCGCTCAGCAACGGCATGACCAGGTAAGGTGTGCGCTCATATTCGCCATAGTCAGTGACTGGCACAATATTGGTATGCGAAAGCTGCGCCATCTTCTTGGCTTCCACCCGGAAGCGTGCTATCGTGCGTTCAATCTGACCTGCTGGCAGGTCATCCACACGGATGAATTTGACAGCTACTTCCACATTTAGGTTGGTGTCCAGTGCTTTATAAACGCGCGCCATACCGCCTTCGCCAATCTGTTCTAAGATGTGGTATCTGCCAATATCTGTTCCGGGTTGGATGATCAATTTTTTAGAACACCGTGTCTACAACAATCTCGCCATTAATGATAGCCTGTTCGGCTGCTGTTATCTGATCAATAATCAATTGCGGTGTATTCTCTCGAAAGTATTTATTATCAGCTAGACTTACGCCATCAGGTATACCCAACGATTCATTTGTGCCCAAAGGGAGACTTCCATCATAAAAAAGTTCGAAGGCTCGATAAAGTGATTTATCAACACGTTTTATCATAGATGTGAGAATGACTGACGCCAATAGCGGATTATTGGATGATTTCATTATTGTAGCCTGGTCGGTATCGACTCCGATAGCCCAAAACCCTGTTTCCTGCGCCGCATAGAAAACGCCTTCGCCAGTGCCACCAGCTACCTGGAAAATGATATCTACACCTTGCTGATACATCGAAAGTGCCAATTCTTTACCTTTTGCAGGATCCGCCCAGCTATCAGCATACTTTATGAGAATATTATCCGCAACGATACCAGCATCCATTGCTCCTTGCATGTAGCCAATGAAGAACTCGTTAATGATGGGAATATCCATTCCGCCAACCGCACCAATGAACCCTGTCTCGCTCATCAACCCGGCATACAAACCAGCCAGATAAGAGCCCTCATTTGGCTTGTATTGCATCGCATAAACGTTGTCGCAATTGGGGCATGCATTGAAATCAAAGAAGTTGTCGATGATGATAAAATTAATTTCTGGATAAGAAAGGGCTTGCTGGGCAACCAAATCCATCAGTTCATAGGGATTAACGATTACGACGAAATCTGTTTTTGGATCTTGAATTGTATTGATCAAGATTTCTTCACCAACCGCCTTGTCATAATGCGCTTCTTTAGTGATAAGTGTGAACCCAAATTCATTGGATGCCTGCTGCATACCATTATATGCTGAGTCATCGAATGACATATCACCTAGTTGGCCGCCGACAATTAACACAGCTGTTAATCCATCATTAGTGATTGCTTTTACTGCAGTTTCTGTTTCAGTTGTTGTGACCGTTTTGAGTTCTTCTTCAACTGGGCGCTTTACTCTTTGCATATCCTGAATCTGGACGCCAAGAAGTGCAATTAACACCATCAAAACTAAACCTCCGGTCATGATCACGTGTTTTTTGTCGATTCGCAGCTTTGGCTTTTTCTCTTTCCCCTCAGCTGCACTTTTCTCTGTCCTGGCTCTGTCCTGCTCTTTATGACGTGCCTTTTCCTTCTTCTCCCTCTCTCTGGCTGCCTGCTTTGCTGCTAACTTGGCCTCTTGCTCTTTCCTGCGTTTTTCTTCTTCTGTGCGTTTCCTGATTGATTGTTCTTGGCGAATGCGTTCTTTTTCCGCCATCTGCTGCTCTTCTTCGGTTCTCATACTTGCCAACCGACGCAACTCAATAGCCATGGTGTACATGTCTTTATAGCGGTCCTTGGGATCTTTAGCCAACGCTTTTATCAGCAGCCTCTCAACCTCATCCGGCAGGTCGGGTACAAAGTTCTTCGGTCTTGGCAGTGGATCACGCGATTGTTTGATCATCACCGCCGATGGGGTATCTGCTATGAATGGTTTTCGCCCGGTGATTAACTCGTAAATCACAATGCCCAGAGAGTAGATGTCCACACGTTTGTCAAACTTTGTGCTGGTACATTGTTCGGGTGCCATGTATTCCGGTGTACCAATGAGTGAGCCTGTCAATGTCATCTGGCGCGCTTCAGCAACGTCAATGATCTTGGCGATGCCAAAGTCAGTCAGCATGGGGTCATCTGATTCCGTCAGCAGGATGTTGGCTGGCTTAACGTCGCGGTGGATGATGCCTTTTTTATGGGTGTAGGCCAGCGCTTCTGCCACTGGTGCGATCAATTTGGCTGCAGTGCGCCATTCCATCTGCGCACCGATGTATTTTTTAAGCGATCCTCCGCTCAGCAGCGGCATGACCAGGTAAGGTGTGCGCTCATATTCGCCATAGTCAGTGACTGGCACAATATTGGTATGCGAAAGCTGCGCCATCTTCTTGGCTTCCACCCGGAAGCGAGCTATCGTGCGCTCAATTTGCCCTGCGGGCAGGTCGTCCACACGGATGAATTTGACAGCTACTTTCACATTTAGGTTGGTATCCAGCGCTTTATAGACACGCGCCATGCCGCCTTCGCCAACCTGTTCTAAGATATGGTATCTGCCGATGTCTGTTCCGGGTTGGATGATCATTGGTTCTGCTCTTGAAAATGAAAGGGCATGTAGTCAGGCATAATATTTGTTAATATAAGATGCAAACTCATGTTAATTAGCTTACCATCGATTGCAGAAAGTGATATTATTAAGTTATGGTGTATATATGGAAAAATTATCAAATTCCCAGTCAACTGTTGTATTCCCGCCCATTTTCATGTATACGCCCACATTCCCCTGTACCCATCGGTTGTCCTTTATTTCATCAACCAGTTCTCCATTGATATAGAACTTGAATACATAATTGTCAACTAAAACTGTCAGGCGATTGGTCTGATCAAGCGGAAGGATTACCTCCGATAAATTATTACTGCTGAGATTCGAAACATCGTCACCTCTTACTAATTGGAAATAATAATTGTTTTTGGAATCAATTTTGAAAACATAATATCCGTCCTCGTTTTCCTTTAGGACCATGCCCAATTCATGATAGGGATTTCCTGAATAACTGCTCATACGGCCTTCAACCGATACCATAAAGTCACGCAGGTCGCTGACAGGAGCGGTTATGTAATTGTCTGTTGATTGTTTAACAACAGCCCGCACACCTAGTTTTTCCTTGTAAACCTCCGCGCTTATCACTGCCACTCGTTCGTTGACTTCATTTACTTTCCATTCTGTTGCTGCGGTATCTTCGCTGAAAGTCTGACAGAATGTTTCCTGCCACTCTGGAAGAATGGCTTCTGTGTCAACCATTTCGCAGACTACCGCAGCTTTTGGTGATGGGGAAGGGGTTGGCTGCGGAGTATCAGTGACCTGCGCCATCCGTATTTCCGCCTGCGCAGTCTCCGATGCATGCATTATTTGCTCGCTATTGCTGTTGATGGAATTTATTATGAGTGGAACAGCGGCCATGGAGATGACAACTAGCGCACCGAAGCCCAGAATCCCATATCGCACGTTACGCGAGAGACCTTTGAACCAATCAGCAGCGTTTTCGCTGAATTTCTTTATAGTTTCAGAAACACCTCCACTTTTCTTGCTGTTTACAGGTGTAACTGGGACAATTGCCAAACCCAAGCATCTGACCAGGGCATCCAGGAACATAGTCATATCCTGATATCGGTTAATCGTCTCCTTTTCCAGAGCAGTCTCAATCAACCTGACCACGTCGTCTGGTAAATTAGGCACAAGCTCCTTGATTGGGGGAAGTGGGTCACGCGCGTGTTTGATCATAATCGAAACCGCGGTTTCATCCTTTTCCGCTGGAAAAGGTTTCTCCCCTGTGATTATTTCATACAAAACTACCCCAACCGAGTAAACATCCGCACGTGCATCCACGTCCAGGCTGTCTGCCTGCTCCGGGGCCATATATTCAGCTGTACCCATACCCATTGAAGTACCGGTCAGGTCCATTGTCTCTTCGGATTCCATGATTTTGACAATGCCAAAATCCGAAAGCATCGGCTGGCCGGAATCGGTAATGAGGATATTCGAGGGTTTGATATCCCTGTGCACCATATTTTTCTTGTGGGTGTAAGCCAGCGCTTCCGCGATTGGCCGTAAGGTCATGAGCGCATCACGCCAAGGTGTTGGTTTTCCCATACGCTCATGCAACGATCCGCCAGCCATATAGGGCATGACAAGAAAAGGAGTACCTTGATGCACTCCAAAATCTGTTACCCGCACAATATTTGCATGGGAAAGCTGAGCCATTTTTTGTGCTTCCATTTTGAAACGCTTGCGCACGACATCTGAAGCGGTGAGAGATAACCGATCAAGCATAAGAAATTTCACCGCGACTTCAGTGTCTAAATGGGTATCAGTAGCTTTGTAAACAATTGCCAAGCCCCCGTCTCCAATCATCACCTTAATTTTATACCGCCCGACTTCCGCTCCCTTGAATGTTGTCACAATAATTTTCTCCTAAATTGCTCATTGATATATTGATAATATTATATCCGTTCGGAAAGAAAAATTAATACGAATCTGTGCGGTTTCCAGGAGATATTAAACACTTTGGGTATCAGAAATACATTCAGATAATATTGTTGCTGAGTGAGAGATAAATATCAACCGAGAAGGTAAAACAAAGTGAATCCTAGACACCATATAGATTATAAATAACTTCGCAAAGTAAATCCGAAAGCTGCGCGGTTGACAGTACTCAGTTATTTAGAGAGTGTGAGCGGCAATATCTCCAGAACCGCACGGGTGTTTGGCATCAACCGCAGTGTGGTGTATGACATTCTGAAGAAACAGGCATGCGGGGTCTTGAATGATAGATCAAAAGTACCCAGGCGACAACCCGGAAAAACATCCGCTGCAGTAGAATAGCAGGTCATTGCAGCCAAGAACAAGATTCATTTCGGGCCAATACGATTGTCATTGTATTTATCCAAGTATGAGGGAGTGTTGCCCCGGGTACTATCCGCAATATTCTGCAGCGCAACCGTGATAAGTTGACCTGTCGTTTGCCTGCCCACAGAAGGCGCTAGGAGAAACGTGAGTTTGTGGATTGGTACTCAGCCAAGCCACTTGAGGTTGTGCAGGTAGATTTGATATACTGGCTTTGAATCAGTAACTCAGAATAATCTTTGAGTCGCCTTTCCCATATTTCGTGTGCAATTCGTGTGCAATCCCTGTGGAAACAATGGAAACAATGGACACAATGGACAATTTTTTCTTTGATTTGTGTAATGTATGGACACAATGGACGCTGTGATACGCTATGGACAGTTCCGTCCTTGTCTGTGGAACAGGATGTTGCGGGTTCAACCCCCGTCAGCCACCCCTAGATATTGGGGCTACTAATCAGTAGCCCTTTGGTAAGGCTCCCCTTAAATGGTACCATTCATAAGTAGACACTTTCAAGCCTGGCAATCCCGATTACTATGGATTCGTTGTTGCAAAAAAGGAATCTTGAATATAAATACAAGGAGAAATCAAAAAAATCTAGTCTCCATTAATTAAAATTAACTTATCGCCGATCGAATATTCAGAGAATTTGGAGTGATGAAGTTCAATAACATATTGGGCAGGTTTTTTTGGAATATAGATTGGAACCCACTTCCTTGCCAAGACTTTGTCTATAATGACCATTTGTTTATCTAACCATAGGACTGTAAGATCATAATTCATGAACATCATGTGAATAGATGTGTTTATCCTAGTTTCATTATTTTCTACTAAGACTAATCCATAATCATGTTTTAGTTTTCTCGAAAACATTAAACCAATAAGTTTACTCAAAAAAGTATCGCAATACTTTACATTGACAACTGTAAATGGTGAAGATGATTTTCTAATTTTTACTATTTTCAAAATACACCTGATTATTTGTTTGTATTAAGGCTTTCCAAGTA
Organism: uncultured Pelolinea sp.; assembly: GCA_965195205.1. Lineage (GTDB taxonomy): Bacteria > Chloroflexota > Anaerolineae > Anaerolineales > Anaerolineaceae > Pelolinea. The sequence continues at coordinate 11,661 of CBDAFG010000004.1, forward strand.
TATCATTGGGATATAGATCATATAAAGATATCAACAAACAATGTACACAGATCTGGAATAATTCTAAAGAAAGGTATTGAAGAGAGGAAATAAATTCTTTCACCTGATATGTGTACCTTCAGGAAACTAGAGCATGCATCGACACTCTATATTAGAAAAGAATAAGATATCAAGGACTATTCATATTTGAAGAATTTGGCTGATATGGCATCGTACAGTTGGGTTGCAATACATTCTTAAGAAGGATTATCGATCATGGATTCTGTAACGGGACTAGGTACACATAATTTTTTCAAAATAAGCCTGATTATTTGGATTAAAATTGGCGAGATTTTTATTGTTTAATGAAGTTTTTTCAAAAAAGCAGGGAGGAGGCATGGTCTGCGTTGGTAATTGGGTAGATTATTTCCGTGATCTTTTAGACAAATATATCGATTTGGAAAACATGTGGGAGTATATTTGTGGTCCGCATTTTTTTCTTGGTTTATTAGAGCGGATTTTATTTATCAAACACGCTATCAGGTATCTCAATATTGTTGGCGACCATCTTATGTAGGAATTGTGGACGCAGTCCAGTTGCTTTTAGGCTGCCCTGTACTTTTCCATTCTTCAAACCGGTTTGTTTGAAAATGAAAAGGTCCTGCATCACGATCGTATCACCTTCCATACCCTGAACCTCTGAAACTTTCACGATCTTGCGTGTTCCGTCAATTACACGTTCCAGGTGAACGACCAGCTCAATAGAATTTGCTACTTGCTCACGGATGGCCTTCAATGGCAGCTCCATCCCAGCCATCAATACCATTGTCTCGATCCTGCGTAAAGTATCGCGCGGACTGTTTGAGTGGACAGTTGTCATGGAACCATCGTGACCTGTGTTCATCGCCTGTAGCATATCCAAAGCCTCACCACCACGGCATTCACCCACCACAATGCGGTCAGGACGCATACGCAATGCATTGATTACTAAATGGCGGATGGTAATCTCCCCCTCGCCCTCTATGTTCGGCGGACGTTTTTCTAGTCGTACCACGTGCACTTGGCGTAGCTGGAGCTCAGCCGTATCCTCAATGGTGATCACACGTTCCCTCACAGGGACAAATGCTGAGAGCACATTTAAAAAAGTTGTTTTTCCAGAACCAGTGCCACCAGAAACTACGAGGTTTATTCTAGCTTCCACACAGCTTTTTAGGAAAAATGATAGCGCAACCGTCAGTGTGCCATTCGCGATTAAATCCTGTACAGTAAAAGGTTCGGCTGCGAACTTCCGTATGGTGAGTATCGGTCCATCCATCGAAAGCGGAGGTATGGTGGCGTTTACACGGTAGCCACTTGGCAAGCGTGCATCGACCATCGGTGACGTTTCATCCACCCTTCTACCGATCGGAGAAACGATGCGGTCAATCACACGCATCAGGTGGGCATCATTTTCGAATTTCGCCGAGGTTCGTTCAATCAATCCAAATCGTTCAACAAAGATTTTATTGTGTCCATTGACCATGATTTCAGTGATATCCGGATCTTTAAGAAAAGGTTCAAGCGGACCATAGCCTATGATATCCGCAATCACCCATTCCAACATCTGAATTCTTGTGGAAAGGTTATAGAGAATATTTTCGTCTTCCAATACCTGGTTGAAAAAATCCTCAGTCTTTGATCTTAAGTGATCCGGATCCATTGGAGTATCATTATTACTATCTGCAAGCATATTCTTTTGAACAGCATCCCGAATCAAAATGAAATCATTTTCAAGTTCAGAAAATTTTGTCTGTTTTTTCTGATCGAGTATTGGTTTTTCTTTTTTTATCGCGGGGCGGTTCGTGAACATTAGGTTCTCCTTTTGATTTGAACACTCTGATAAGGGTATTCTACTTTTCGATCATGGGAACTTTTAGTTTTCGTCCAAGAGTAATGGCCATGCTCATCGGTAGATCATTTGCCTCAAGGACAGCATCTACGGTGGATAGGTTTTCGTTGGCGAAGAACGCCAAGCAGACTCCATCACTGATCTCTATCTCCGATATCGAATAAACAACGTCAATACCCTTCAGAACTTCCTGAAAGGCATTAAACGCATCTTCATAATTCCCATAAGAGGCCAAAACATTAGCCTCAGCCAATTTTGTGGTGATGGCTGGAAAATTTGTTAGCCTCTGATTAACCTGAATGGCATTCAACGCGTATTTATAATAAGAAACGGCGTTTTCATAATCATTTAATTTTCCAATCGTGTCACCTAAAAGCACTTGAACCTGGAACAATTTAATCAGATTATCGCTATCATACCATGCCAGGATTTCAGCCTGCTCAAGTTTGTTGATGGCATCCAGGTAAAGACCCACTGAATAGTATTGCTTACCGAGCGCATAGTATGCCTCAAAAAGCAACAGGTTGGCATTTCCGTTTGCATAATTTGGGTCCATAGATGATATCTGGTTTAGATTTGTTATTGCCTGTTCCCAGTTCATGTCAATAAAATTCTTAAAAGCGATTTGATAGTACTCAGCTATTTTCAGATCCAAATTCAGAGCAGTGTTTCCCGGTTGAATATTTGCGGCTTTTCTCATGTAAGATACAGCTTTGGCAACTGAGGTTGCAGTTTGGTTTTTATCCCCCAAACTTGTTTTGGCTATCTGGGTAAACTTCAGTTCAATCAGGTTGCTGCTGGCTTTCTGCAGGTTTTCCCTTTCGCTGGCATATGCTTTGCTCTGCGGAGCCATGGCGACCGCCCTGCGGTAATATTCTTCTGCATTCTGAATGTCTTCGATTGAGGCGTTTTCATTTTCGAGCATGCTGATGATTCCATTCAGGTAACCCCTTAACAATTGCTCATTCATCAGTGGATCATCTAATTCGGGATCAAGTATAAAAGCACTTTCATAGGAGCTGATCACCTGGTCCCACTTTCCAACCTGGTAGGCTGTGTTGCCTTCCTCAATATATTTAGCGATTTGAAAGGAGGTTTCTATCGAAGCAATTTGCTGACTGACATCCCAAAAGTTAGGTTTCTCAGCCTCAATCTCATTCAAAATAACTAGCGCTTCATTGTTTTTGTTCTCCGTGATCAAATTAAGCGCCGTTTGGTAATTAGCCTCCAATCGCAAAAGGTCATCTGTCCGCGATATCAACTCTGGAAGATTTACAAATTCCGGGTTGATCGTTATTATCCTCTCAACGATCTCTGCTGCGGGTTGAGGTTGTCCAGCTAGCAGAAGTTGCTCTGTTTGATAATTTAGTGAGGTGAGCAACGCTGTTTCATCCTCCAACTGCTTGGCTGTAACATTATCACTGAGGTAATAGTAAGAAAAGAAGAAGACGATCATCACAATAAGGGTACCGATGATCGCAAAAACACTCATATTGAGGAACACTTTTTTCTTCTTGTGTTTTTCCTCTTCTTCAGTTGAGATTGCCATATCCTTTAGGGATAACTTAATTTGAAGATCATCCTTGAACTTGAGAAGTTCTGGATGCTCTGGGTACCGTTTCTCCAGTTTATCAAGTACTTCCTCACACTTAGTGAATTCTGCGTGCTGATAATGCTCAAGTAATTTTGTGTAATCGGGATCACTGAATAGATCGATCGGATTTGCGATTCGACCTGTTCTTTCATTAAAATCAGGGTCACTGGCTTTAGGTTTTTTAAATTCAGATTTTGATGAGATCGTCATTTCCACTCTTTATAATTAAATTTGTCTAATTCCATCTAGAAAGCATCCATTAAGATTGGAATGGCTGGTCCAAGAATCACTGCCATCAAAGCAGGGAAGATAAAAATGGCTAAGGGGATGATCATCTTGGCTGGTAGTTTGTTGGCGATTTCACGTGCCCGTAGCTGCCGCAGCACACGCAATTGCAATGCCTGGCTGTGAAGCACATCAGCGTAACTCATGCCTATCTTTTCCGCCTGTATGGTAATTGCGATAAACTGGGAGAGATCATCTACATCGAGTCGGTTGCTCATGTTCTTTAGCGCGTTGGCGCGTGGAACTCCCATTTCCATCTCTTGGGTGACACGTTTGAACTCAAGTCCCAGTTCGGTGTCCCAATAATGACTGATTTTTTGCATAGATTGATCGAAGCCTAAACCGGCGCTCGCACACACAGAGAGCATATCCAGTGCATCCGGCAACCCCCGGCGGATCTCATCTTGTCTGGATAGTACCTGCCCGTTAAGCCAAACAACCGGTAAAGCCAAAGCAATACCGATGCCCAGTATCCCAATCAGCACAGAGGTATTGTTGATATTATTGAAATCCCGATTGACCAGAAATGCAAGAATAATTCCTGCCAAAAACACCAGGAATCGTATCGCGAAAAAACCACTGGCATGTAAATTGGCTGGGTTCTTGGCAATTATCAGTTTGTGTTCCATATCAATAGCCATCTTTTCAGGTGTAAATCTTCCCATGAAATGGAGGAATTTATTAAACCAGCTGATAATCGTACGGCTAAATAATGAACCACTGATTTTGCGTGGGATGATTTGGCTCGTAGTGGAAATACTGGCTGATTGAACCTCAGCAGCAACAAATTGATCCAGACGGGTAGAAATTTTATTTGCCCTTTTTAACCAGGTGAAAATTCCGTATATAGCCAGGCCAATACCCGGGATTGTTAAAATCACTCCCAGGAGAATAAAAAATAGATTAGTATCGATCAAATCAAAATTCATATAGATAGGCCTTTCATTAAACCTTGATCTTAATAATTTTCCTGATCCAAATGTTCCCGATAAAAACACCCATTAAAGCCGCCAGAAAAATGATCTGGGTTACCGATGACGTTTTGACCGTGTCAAAATAATCAGGGGACATCATAAAAATTAAAGCACCTCCAATAAATGGCAACAAGGACAAGAAGTAACCCACATAACGGGAATAAGAGGTAAGGGAGCGGATCTCCCCCATAAGATGCATGCGGTCGCGGATTGTGGATATGCAGGCTTCCATGACTGTGGAAAGATTACCGCCAACCTGTGAATTGATGATGATGGCTGTTATCACGATCTGTAGGTCATCGTTCTCCATTCTTTGTGCTAGATTGAAGAGGGTTCCTTCCAGAGTGATTCCTAAGCGGATTTCGCGTAATACGCGTCCAAATTCTTCAGATGCGGGATCAGGAATTTCTTCTACCGCCAGGTCGAGTGCTTGCATCAAACTATAACCTGACTGCACCGCCCCTTTGATCAATAACAGGACATCCAATAGCTGTGTATGAAATTTTTGCTGCCGTTGGGCAATCGCCCTGTCCAGCAGAATGGGAGGAACCATGAACACGATCACAGCCAGGAATATCCCCCCCAGGATATTCCCTGGGATTAACCACCCCAGGAGAAATGTCAACACGGTTGCGACAATGCGAATCAGGATGAATTCTGTATCAGTGATCGCCCAATAGACGCTGGAAAGTTTTATTTGCAGTTTGTCTGACGACAGACTGCTCAAAGATTTGTTGATCCAATCCCTGAATTTGCCAATATCCGTTTTTAATTGGGGCAAAGCATCCCGGGCGGGAGTACCTTGACCATCATCCAAGGAGGAAGCCACAAAACGGGATATTCTTTTCTGCTTCTTGGATAAAGGTCCATTTTTGTATACCCAGTTGCCGATCAGGATAACTCCTATTGCGCAAAAGAAGAAGACCGTAAGAAGGATAACGGTAAATAAATCCTGATTCAAAGAACTCATTGCTTGGACTGCCTATCCCTATTTAGATGGTATAAATGAGAGTTCAGTCTTATCATTTTTTTCTTTTTCACGTTATTCAGTCTTAGAGGTTTGTACAAGCTTTACAAGTTCTTTTGTGATACTATTAAACGCCTTGCTGATGGGGTGACGAGGTTTTTTCAGCAGAATGGGAACCCCCTCGTTCAAGCTGCTGAGTGCTAGGTTATCATCAGTAGGGATCTTGCCGAAAATCTTCATCTTGAGGATATTCTCGATCTCTTCTATTTTCACATCCGCCTTTCTTCCGGTCAGATTAAGGATCAACAACGTTTTATCCTTTGGATAGGAAAGGGTAGCTGAGATTTCCATGAATAGTCTCACGTCCCGCATTGAGGCAATGTCGGGGTTGAGCACCAGCAGAATCTTATCCGAGGAATCCATGTAAGTGACCGTGTTTTCATTTAAATTGTTTCCCCCATCAATGATGATGTTTGGAAAGACCATTTGCAAACTTTGAAACACTTTGAACAGGCCCTCTGGTTTGATTCCCTGAGCTTCAACGATCGAGTTTGGGCTTGGCAGTACGTGAATGCCGGAAGTATGCCGTACAACCACCTGTTTGATCAGGCGTTCATCCAAATTACCGGCATGAGCGATCAAGTCAGTGATCGAATTGCCAGTACGTAAATTATAGTATAGCGCTATGTGTCCGAATAGATGTTTCCCGTCAATCACCAACACATCCTCTTTTAATGTTTTATGCAGGCTGATGGCTAGGTTTGTGGCAATAGTTGTGGTTCCCGCCCCTCCCTTAGGGCTGAAAATCGTGAACGTATTCTTGGTTTTGACATAAGTATCCAGGACAGAAGTCTGTGAAGAATGAGCCTGGCTGCGCTCCAAGAGTTTTATAACGCGCTTGATGGTAATCATTAGGTTGTCCGATTGATATGGATACTGGATGAAGCCCCGCGCACCTGAGAGAAGCACCCGATCTGAATCAACCTTCTCAGATTCAGACAGGATAGCAACCACCGCACACATTGAGTATTCGGATGCGATCTTATCCACTAGATCAAAAGGATGTTTTTGAAATTCAAAATCCAAAAGGATCACATCCGGTTGGGTCTCAGCGATAACAGGAAAAAGATTCTTCGAATTCACTTCTTTCTCGATCAGTTTCAGGATTTTCTCTTTTGCGAGTGTCGTACGGGTTGATTCGATGACTGATGGATTTTTTGACACCACGAGAACCGTTGTTGATTGGGTTGTTGTCTCCATATAATTAAGCTTTCCTCTACGATTAAGGTAAAATCTCAAGTCCGTAGAATTCGATGATGTATTCTTCAGTTACAGGCGTAAGGTCAAAGTGAACTGTCGAGGTGGGTGCTCTCAAAACGATATCAAATATCGCAGCGGTGTCTTTCAAATGTTTCAAAATCAGCGCGTCCTGAGGGTTCAATGCCAGTAAGTAAGCCTTGATTCTGGTTGCAGACCTAGAAGCAGCCTGGTTGTTTTCATCCTGCAATAGATTGGTGTCGGTATTCTCCTCCTGCTCGAGTATATCCAAGACCAGGGCTGTCACGCTTACTTTTTGTAAAGTATCTACAGTAAAGGTTCTCATCTCTGGCTCTTGAGGTTCACCGGTGGTAGTGGTGGTTTCCCCGACCGTCTTGACTTTCTGTGTGAAGGTGGCGAAGATATCCACTATATCTCCACGTTGCACCATGCTCTCACGGCTCATCAGGTCATCTGCCGGGAACGCCATCAGTACATGATTCTTGCTCAAGATGAAACTAAGGTCTTTATTATTATTGGTCGGGTCCGCCAGGTTGTGTGAGAGAACCATTTCTCCTTGGACGAGGTCTGTCTTGATAAACTTACCAACTGCTTCTTCAAGGTTGGCGATGGCGGTGCGTGGGGCAATTTCCACTGGCACACTGGCTAGCTCCACATCAGTTCCAGCGATCGTGTCCCCCAAAAAGAGGTCGCGTGTAACGACCACCACCGTAGTCTTGACGGTATATTCTTCAGCTACCCCTGGTGCTTGGTTTGCCTGGAAGCGTTGAATCAGACTGTAGCTGGCAAAAACCCCGATTGCAGCCAGGATCAACCCCGCAATGATTATGAATACAACTTTCTTTTTGTTGGACAATTAAGACCTCCAATATTTTCAAAGATAACGTCGTTATTTGGATAATGATACTGTACAATTGCCAAGATTAAGATCGCAATTTTGCGAGCCATCTGGTGGAAGGACCACATCAGATAAGAAATACCCTTCGACAACAGGTTCATTATTATTCAAATCACTATTAAAGGTTTGTGCATATCTATAACCGGGACAATCACCTGATTTTGAAACACATGACATATAAAAAGGGGCAAATGCAAGGATGTGATAATTTAGAGTTGTATTTCTAATTTCTGAAAAATCATCTTCTCCATCAAATTCAGGCCAGGGGGGGGAAGCATGGGCGTTGTCTACACATGTAGAATCGGTTCGTGGATCGCCATCGCATATTTCATTATAGATCGGTATTAATACCACTTCACCTGGAAATCCTTCAGTGGCCATTGCTATAACAAGGTCTACTTCAAGACCGGATTTTCCCGAAAGCCAAATGTGTGATTTAATCGAAAAATCAGGATGAGCACCTTCATTTGTTATCCAAGCGGTAATATTATTTGTATCCGCTGTGAGGTATAACAAGCCACGATTGCCGCCCACTTGAATTTCTTTTTTTCCATCTCCATCCAAATCACATTGGATATCAACGCCACCATCTTCAATGCAGATTTTATTACTTTCGAAAATAATATATATTTGTTCAGGAGGGATTAATCCGGTAATCTCATCGACAATACTAGTACTGCTCATGCGATAATCTAGTTCGTTCCCTCCGTAATCACTTATGGGAACTGATGTCTTTCTTTCTGAAGGTGGATCCCAGTTTGGATCTACCATCGGTCCAATTAATCCCCAACTTAACGTTTGCATTTCGCAACCATACTCATCATTAAAAGGACCTTCATCGTCGTTTGGCCAGCAGCGCCACGTCATCGGTATAACTGATTTTCCACTGGGTGCAAAGCACCCCGCAATAGCCTCTGCACCTGCATCGAGAGAATCCTCATTGAAAATTTTGGCAAAAAAGGAGTCATTAGTGACAGTGGTGTTAACTGATACTAACCCACTATCTAATTGCGCGTCGACGGTCGCAGCTTCATTCATAAGGGCGTAACTTCTAGCCACATCAAGCGGATCCGTGCCAGTGGAATAACACAATTCTCTGGCACCTGCCATGGCGCCAGCATCCGCTGCAGCCTGGGCAGTGCGCCGGTTGAGCATAATCGATCCTCCATCAATTAATAGGGCAGCGAACCCAATTAGCACGATAAATACTACAACCATAATTGGCAGGACCTGAGCTTTCTCCAATTTACTGAATCGATATGTGATTTTCATCATTCACCTCAATATTTACCTGGATCCAGGAGTAACAAGCATTTTAGACTGAACTATAAGATCAATTCCCTCTGTTGAACCGAAAAGCGCTTTGATACCGGGTGTGATCGGTTTGTATGGATAAGTTACTACGATAGATACAGTCGTGAAAAAATTATCCTCATTTTTTATTGGATCTACAAAAATATCATCTTTGGTTAATGGATCGGTTATACCTGATAAACCTATTGCGTATTCCAATACCTTATCCTGTAAAGAATTGTCGCTGGGGTTGTCAAGAGCAGCGTTTAATTCGTCCTTATGAACGATCGCATAGCGTGTAGCTTCACGGACCGCATTGGTTAAGGAAGAATAATAGAAAAGGGCTCGCCCGAGATCAAGGAAACCGGTGATTAGGAAGAAGAAAAGGGGTAAGATTAATGCAAACTCGACCAGAGATTGCCCGGAATAACGCCGTTGGTTTTTCATTGGACCATCATCTTTACTGTGCTGGTTAATTGGACCGGCCCGCCTAACAACCCAAACGATTGCAGAATATTATCAAAAATCAGGTCCACTGTTTTTGTGATCGTTACTTCCACCGGCAAACCTCGTGTGCAGCAGCCTGAAAATGTCACATCTGTATCTATTACCTCAATGTTGGAACTATTTGCTTCGTTAGATATGGCTGCAAACGTGTCCACATATCCATTATTTGCATCCTCAGGAAAATATGCGAGGTAATTCGCGCCTTCGCGGGCAGCATTTGTTAATATCATTTTGGTATAAAACATGCGCCCAAAATCCATCACCCCCAGAATGAGCACCAGTAGGATGGGAAGCAGTAATGCAAACTCCACCAACGCCTGTGCTGGAGGGTTTCCATATTTCAGTTGATCGTATTTTTTAGAGTTCATTCTTTGGTTTTATCACCTGAATTGACATGAGCGCTTCTTGTTGGTTTGGTGTGAAAAATATTTCGGTGATGATAATCATCATCACACCTATTTAAAGTAGCGCACAACATCAATAGGGAAAATTCCTTTTCTCTATTCACGTGTGTAGATTATAGTCTACACTCTTAAAATTATACTCTATCTCAGTTGGCGCTTTAAGAATAAGTTCATAAAGTTTAGGAATAAAACCAAACAAGTCAATAATTCTCCGCAAAGTGAAGTGGAGGATTTAAATTGAAAAATTTCTACTTGTTGGGCGGGAAGTCGAAGTATTTGTCAGTGATCTGGTTGGCATAAGTTAGACCGTAAATACAATTCTCTCCTGATACATTAGCGGAAATTTCAGCCCAATCCATAGGACCTTCTGTGGTTTCGAATGTTGAAACGATTGTGTCAAAGACGCATCCTGGTCCTGAGGTGTAATTCATCAGCGTCAGTTTCCAAAGTGTTGCGTAATCTACCACATGGCTAGAATACCAGCCGGTGGCATTAGAGACAAGCTGCGCAGTCTGATAGCAGTGACCCAGCACTGCCTCCGCCAGGATGTCTACACTGCGATTCACTGAATTAGGGTCGATACCATATTCACACGTGTCGCAGGTGACGATCAGTGAGGAAAGGAACTGGTTGACGATGCCCGAATCCGTTACGCAGTTTCCACTGCCTGAAGCCGAGCAAATCATGGTGTAAAGATCGGGATTCCATTGCAGTGCATTTTGCATACCGATATAGGTCATATGACCGAAACCATAATGATAATCGCTAGCATATTCACCGGAGATGAACAACGATGGCCAGAACTGGCTCTCTCTACGTATCATTTGCTTGAGGAGCACAGGCGGCACGCCCACTTCTTTCCAGGCTTGCAGGATGGGTTCATTTGGCATGTTTTGAACGATGATTACAGTCGGAAAAGCAGCGGCCATACCGCAGGCATTGGCATATCCGTTGTACATCAACCCGCCCGCAGGGCAGATACTCGCATCGACAACTTTATTAGCGATCAGTTGCCCAGCCAGGAAAAAGTAACGTTCTTCCGTGTACAGTTGGTCTGCGGATTCCGGCACGTAGAGCCAGTGCAATTCGTTAAATGGAACGTTCACACGATTGAGACAAGGATGCACAGTCTGGGCGGAGACATTCTTATTTTGCGAAGCGTTTAGGTTTATCTCCCCTCCCAACAGGAAGATTACTGAAACAAAAATAATCGTAAGAATTATTTTCGAAATCCTGTTTTTATACATTTGCATTGTAAACAATAATCTCCGAGACGGGATGGATTAAATATATTCAAAACCTGGTCAATATTTCTTATTTGCTGGCTCCTAAGTGAATATCGATACCTTTTCCAGGTTTGTTTTAACCGATTAGCATGAGATCATTCTAATAAAGTCTCTTGATTTTGAGACTTTATTAGAATGAAAGTTGTTAAGTGTTAGCTATCGATTTACTTAAGTACTAGTAGAAAATTCGGCTCTGATGGTTTGGAAGACGTCATTTATATCACCACCAAGCAATCCGAGCACTACGATTACAACAATTGAAATTAATAGTATGATCAATGCGTATTCAATTAGTGTCTGCCCTTTTTCTTCTTGATGTACCCCTAATCTTATTCTACCTAATAATTCTTTCACTTGAAACATCATTGTAATTCCTCCTTTAAATATAACCAATATAACATAAATATAGTACACTCTTAATTAATGTATGTCAACTTCTTTTTTTTAGTAACGTTCTACTTTGATGCTTTATAGTATTCTGTTGTTTATGTAATCCTCCTTTCTTAAACATAAAAATCAGACTTTTGGCAGCCAGGTAATCTTTGCTGATTTTCATCTGCTTTAGACCCTCAGCTTTGCGTCCCACCCTTTCGGCTAGTTTGCCTTTATCGAGTCTTACGTATAATCATTATCTAACATATATACAATTTGTCAAGAGGTATATATAGATTTTAAGGTTTGTTGACCCCCAGATATGGGGGCTTGCGCACATTTGGGCTTAGGTGTGAGGGGGTATTATTGCTTTTACGCATTCGTAGCTCAATGGACAGAGTACCTGACTTCGAATTAGTTATTCAAACAAAAGACCTTTAAACTCACCAGTAGTGAGTTCAAAGCCCGTTCGAGTCGCGCCGGGGGCGCCTTTTTATCTTATGAACATGAGCAACTGACTCTTAATCTCCAGGTTCATGTTTGATGGGTTTATCAGAGATTAGACTTCCAAAGATAATCACAATCCCCACATTCTTTATTTGATATTGAGTTTGTTTTTATCGTCTCTAACCAGATCTTCGGTGATATTAGAGTAAAAAGGATCATCCTCGTTCGCGTCAATATGTATAATCGGAATTGAAGTGACTGTTGTCAACCATTCTTCGATAAGTTTTCCAAGTTCGAGCAAGTCTTCCGATTTTTCAATGTCTATATCACGCTGCCTCTTTGCCATTCTTTCAGCAAGCATGGAATAAGGGGAAGTGAGTTTACTGATGAGATCAGGCAAGGACAGAAACAGACGTAAGGTTGAATACAACCGTTTTGGTGAAAACATGATATTCTTGGTCTACTTCCCCCCATCCTGTACGCCAACAATAACATTCTCACATACATATATTTCCTGCTCTGCTCGAAACAAGAGAAAATCAACCTGATTTGAGAGTGAGAATCCTTTCAGGTTGTCTTGAAATATTTTTTGAAAGGGTCTTTCTTCATTTTTCTAAAGAAGCGCAATGAAAGATCCAACTTCACTCTAATTCAGTATACTGGTTAAGCAAGATGGTTCATCCATATTTATGGGCATATCTCTCGTATAATAATATTTGGTTGTTTTTACTTTATCGGGACCATCCTATCGTTTTAATGGAGTAGACCTAATGTCGTTAATACTTGTCGTGATTGTCGGTGGAATTATTGGCATCCTCATTAATTATTTTTCGGATGTTCTCCCTGTTTCTCAGCGTATCGCCCGACCTTTATGTAGAGTATGTAACCAACCTTACTCAATAAAAGATTATTTAATTTCTTGTAGATGCTCACTATGTGGTAATAGGACATCAACAAGATCCATCATTGTTCTTATTAGTGCAATTGTTATTTGCATTTTAATAAAATATTTTCCATTTTCCATTCTTGGTTTTTGGGCAACGCTCCCGATCTTGATTTTCCTGGGAGTGATAATGGTGATAGATATCGAACACCGAGTGGTTTTGTTTCAAACAAGTATTTTTGGGTTTGTTTTATTCTTTCTTTATGGAATTAGGTTGAGAGGTTTATTAAGCACAATTTTTGGCGCTCTCGCAGGATTCCTAATCATGCTCAGTTTTTATTATCTGGGGTTAGTGTTCACAAAAATAGCTGGAAAACTAAGACATCAAAAAATAGATGAGGTCGCTTTTGGATTTGGAGATGTTTGTCTTGGTACGATTTTAGGATTGCTTACTGGTTGGCCTTCAATTGTCGGAGCATTTTTTATATCGATTTTTACATTTGTAGCATTCTCATTGGTTTTATTCTTAGCATTATTATTAGCAAAAAGATATCACGTGTTTTCTAATACCCAACCATTTACGACATTTCTTATTCTTGGGGCAATAGCAATATTCTATTTGTGAATGCTTAAGACAAACTTGATACTTACTCTTAAGTAGTAAGTTTTTCCTTTTTTCAAATAATTCTGATTAATAATTGAGTATAGGATTATCGGAAATTAGAAACCACTATATATCTGAGATAGAAAGCATAAAAACCGCGGAAAAGACCAGAAATGGGGGCATGAAGCAGCCTTGTTGGGGAACAGGGAGTTTACGAAAGACCTTCATGCTCTTCACCGAAGAGCATGAAGCCCATTAGCCCTTGGCCGTGGGTTAATACCGTCCCTAACCACTTCTCGTTTTTCAGAACCCATAAATATTAACCTGGGTTGTATTAACTAAAAAAATGTGATTTGAGCAGCCTTTCACGATTTTGAGTGCAATTGGGGCGAAACAGGGTGGAAACAATGGGTACAGCGGACAGTTTTCGCATAGCCTTGTGCTGTCAAGCTGCCATCATTAAATAAATTACATATAAGTATGAAACGTTTTTTAGGTACAATACAGATTGGGTGTTTTTATCAAGAAAATGTTGAAAGAACGAAAGCGGGCATGAATGGAACAAGATCTCAACTTATACCCTCAGAAAAAGACAAAGTATAACCTTAGTTTGATAATTTTACTTGTGTGCGCCAGCATTTTGATGTTGGCCAAAACATATACAGACCCTGATTTGTGGGGTCACTTGCAGTTCGGTTTAGATAAAATGGAAACAAGAAAAATAATCCAGGTTGACCAGTATTCATACAATTCAGCTGGACAAGATTGGATCAATCACGAATGGTTAGCGGAAGTTTTATTTGCAATTGCTTGGTCTGCAGGCAATGCTCCTGGTTTAGTGATATTAAAAACAATCATGGGACTTCTCACCATTGGCATAATTTATAAGCACTTTATTTCAATTCAAATCAATTATATTGTGGCGGCACTGATAGTATTATTAATGGGGGCGTCACTTTTTCTTTTGTTCTATCGGGCAATACGGCCACAGATATTTACATTTTTATTTCTTACAATTGAATTATTAATAATAAGGATGGCAGAAAAAGGGTCTTATCGTTGGTTGTGGGGCATGCCTGTAGTAATACTGTTATGGGCAAATATGCATGGTGGGGTTATTGCCGGGATCGGTATTATTTGCATTTGGCTTCCAAGCCACATTTTCTTTAATAAAAACATGTGGAGAAAATCCATTCCTCCGATTGTTCTAAGTCTTGCAGCGCTGTTGATCAATCCATATGGTATAGGTCTGATAACCTTCTTGCTTCGAACTACTTTGATACCCCGGCCTGATATCTCTGATTGGCAACCAATGATACTGTTTTCCGTTGCCGGATTTATGTATTGCCTGACCCTTGGTATGTCCATTGGAGGTTTGATTTTTAGCTCGAAGCAGCGCAAACCGGTTCCCTTGTTGCTTTTTGGGGTTTTTGCAATATTGCCCTGGACGGCAAATCGGCATCTATCGCTGTTTTCTATAGCAGCACTTATTTTAATGGGCGAGCATGTAGCAAGCGCATGGAAGAAATTTATTCCTGATGAAAAAATAAGCACAACCAATTCTTTCTTAAGGAATGGTTTGTATATATTAATGTCCGTTATTTTAATTTTGATGACATTCTCTCAAAATTACTGGCAAATAAAAATTGAGAAAAGTATATTTGATGTGCCAGGCACTGCTGTTTCATTGCTAAAGCAGAGCAATGTTTCAGGAAATCTAGCTACGGAATTTGGTTGGGGAGAGTACATTATATGGCATCTTGGACCAAAAATAAAAGTCTCGCTAGATGGCAGGCGTGAAACAGTCTACACTGAAACAGCGTATAAACAAGCCATGAGGTTTATGTTTGGCGTAGGAGAATGGGATGCAATATTAAAACAATACAACACAGATATTGCGTTAGTCAAGATGAACTCTTCAGCGTATAATCTTTTAAAGCTCAGTGCAGGATGGACAATAGTATTTGAAGATTCTAAGAGCGTCCTATTCTTAAACGAAAAGTCACCAATTGCTGATACACTAAAAAGAACCGCTGCTGAATTTGATCCACCGGAAATGCTTGGTTATTTTCCATAAAAACTATCGAAACATTCTTAATCTTTGTGAGATTTAAAATGATACAATCTTTCATCAATTTGGTGCAATCCAAGGTTAAAAATTGACCACATTGACACAATTGACAATATTTCCATAGTTGACAAGAATCTCAAATAACTCTTAATCAGTAGGTTAGGGGGAAAAGACCTTATAACTCTCCACTGGATAGTTGAAAGACCTGATGTGTTGATAAAAAAAAGTAATTAGGCGGTATTTCTCCTATTTTTCATTACGTTTGGGGTTAAAAAATGGTTTCTCCAATTAATGCGAAAATGAAAAAAATTATCAAATTTGATTTATTAATTGATTAATCGATCCAGCATTAATCGAGAGTTTTTTAGCACCTTATTATGAAGACTTTTTCCAAATGAATCCATGGTTACAATAACCGGGAAATCTTTGATCTGGATGACCCATATGGCCTCGGGCATGCCGAATTCCAGTTTATGGACACCCAGGACTTTTTTAACCGATCTGGCGATGAGTGCCGCAGCCCCGCCAACTGCGTGAAAATAAACTGCAGGCGTTTGAATGCATGATCCAAGCGTTTCCCCCCCCATTCCACCTTTGCCAATGATACCTTTTAGATCGAAGTGGCTCATGATATCAGCCTGATAAGGTTCCTCACGGATGCTGGTTGTTGGCCCAGCGGATATAAATTTGTAATCTCCTGTATCTAATCCGCTGACCACAGGTCCACAATGATAGATGAGACTTCCCTGAAGCAGATTTTTGAGTTCTTTATATACTTCTTTGTCATCAAAGGTTGGATCTATTGTTTTTTTTATAAATCGGTCATAAAGCCATTTATGCGCTGCATCACGGCCGGTTACGATGACCCCATTCAATAAAACCGAATCACCAACGTGGAGAGCGCGGATAGATTCGTTCGAAATGGGAATTGAAATGGAAACAGTCATCTTAACTAAATTCAACCTTTTTGCCGGTTATGGATATTTGATGCCGGCGGAATGCCCAGCACATATATGATATGCTAACAAAATAGGATGCTGGCAGCCGGTACAGCCCTATGATCCTGGTACCAAGGATGGTTGATCTACCTCCAAGACCCATCGGCCCGATTCGCAATTGATTCGACTCTTTTGTAATCCGTTTTTCCAACGCAGCGACAACAGGATCAGAGTGATGGCTGCTCAAGTCCTCTAAAAAAATTTCTTTGGAAGCGAGATAGGAGGTGCCGCGGTCCCCGCCGATGGCAATGCCAAGAAAGCCGGGCGAACAGCCACAGCCTTGAGCTTGAAAAACGGCATCCAGAGCAACCCTTCGGACGCCTTCCAGATCTCTGCTTGCGTTGAGATGGGAATCTGGTAAAGAGTACTGCCGGCTCACATTTTCGCAGCCGCCGCCTTTTAGAAGCAGGTCAATCGTTAATGCCTCATCATCGATTTCTTGAAAATGAATAACGGGAAAATATTTATCTCCCAGGTTGTGACTGCTGTTCTTACCTGTCAAACTGTTTACTGCATTCGGGCGCAGGTACAACTTTTCTGTTGCTTCTGCAACAGCAGAACGGATGATGATTATAAGTTTTTTCGTGGAGTAGGATCTTGAATATCGGACAAAGAAGATGGGCGTACCCGTATCCTGGCAGATGGGTGTTGAGGTCTCCCTCGCGATCGTCACGTTTTTTAGAATGGACCGCAAAACGTTCTGCGCGGCTGAACCATCCTCCTCTTTTTCCTGGGCAGTCAATAATGTTTTTTCAACATCTACCGGAAGACTGGTGGAGGTTAGCCGGATGAGCTCTAGAATATGTGGTGTCAGATCCTGCATTTATTTTTTCAACTACCTTTGAGACAATGATATTTTGTCATTAAATTACATGAAGTTAAATTTATTATATAGGAATATTAAAGTGGTTGAGTAATCGAAATTAATGACTCGCTTTCCCGGTGCAATATCGGTGTAACTGGGATGAAGCAGAGTGGGGGCAATGGATACTATGGACGCTGTGACACGCAGTGGACAGTCTGTGAAATAGGACATTAAAGCAAAGAGCTGCTGATTTATTTTTAGGGGCACCATATTAATGAGCTTGATTCATCATTAATGGTATCATGGTGATGAAATGTAGGATGTCCGGCAATTTTTAGACGTAGTGGATAAGTTTTATTTGAAAAAAGAGGAAAACAATGAGTCTATCTGGAAAGAAAATCATCATTCTGGCTGAGAATTTTTATGAAGACCTGGAGCTTTGGTATCCCTATTACCGCATGAAAGAAGAAGGTGCGGATGTGAAAGTAGTGGGGATGCCGGGTGTAGAGAATTACAGCAGCAAACACGGCTATCCGGTCAAACCCGATCTGACTCCCCAAGAAGTGGAGATTGAGAAAATCGACGCGCTGCTGGTCCCGGGCGGGTACGCTCCAGATAAATTGCGCCGCTATCCGGAAATGGTGGAGCTAGTGCGCAAGGCTTTTGACCAGGGCAGTGTGATTGGCATGATTTGCCATGCGGGCTGGGTGCCGATTTCCGCCGGGATTATTAAGGGCAAGAAAGTCACTTCGGTCGGCGCTATAAAAGACGACATGATCAATGCGGGCGGGGAATGGCTTGACCAGGAAGTGGTGGTGGACGGAAATCTGATCAGCTCTCGTACACCAGTTGACCTGCCGGCATACTGCAAAGCCATCATCGCGGCCTTGAATAGCTAAGTGGGGTTTTTTATCTAACCATTTAGACAATCTTTGTTTTAATGGTCTGCCGTACGGAACAGGCTTAACTATTTTATAAACACGGAAGAGTGCAGCTTAACCGGTTGATGACCCGCGCGGCTGCTTCTTATGCTGGTGAATAGCAAGGTCGTGGCTATCACGGTTGGATAATGACCTGTTTTCCATAATGTACATATCTAGTATCTTTGCTTTCAGGTAAGTTTGTCAAGCAGTAAGGTTTTTCCCTTAAAAACACCAAAAATCTCACCACACACAAATTTAAACCCACTCCTGATGCAGATTTACTCTACCGGTTTGGTATATATATCTTTTCTACAAAGAATATTTTGTTCTGGACAATCGTAGAGAATCATGGCATTGAAACAAAGGATAACCATTCCTCCGATCGTTGTCCTTTGCCGTGGATAGTTTCAGTAAATGATTGCTGGATCTTCTTTGTAATTAGGCCAACATGGCCGTTTCCTATTTTACGGAAATCGATCTCGATAACCGGGATAACTTCTGCTGCTGTTCCACAGATGAATATTTCATCGGCAATATAGAGCTGGTCTCTTGTGAGCGATTCTTCGATGAAATCTATCCCTAAATCCTGGGATAGAACAGTAATCGCATCGCGGGTGATCCCTTCCAAGATCGTGGCGCGGGAAGGGGTATAGATTTTTCCGTTTCTCACAATAAAAATATTTTCTCCGGTGCATTCAGCCACAAACCCCTCAGGGTCAAGCATGACAGCTTCATCAGCGCCCAGTCTGGTTGCCAGAGTCTTAGCCATAACAGAATTGGCGTAGTTGCCCGAGATCTTTGCTTTGGTGAGGTTTACGTTTGGGTGCAGCCGTGTAAACGAGGATACTATCATCTTGATACCTTTCGATGCGCTTTCTTCACCAAGCAACGATCCCCATTCCCATACTGCTATTCCAACAGCCGGGCGCGAGGCATCAATATTGAGACTTAATAGCCCGTCCGCCATGTAGATTAATGGACGGATATAGCAGGACGAGAATTTGTTGGCTTGAATAGTTTGATGGACGGCATCACACAATTCTTCGCTGCTGTAAGGGAAGTTTTGAACCCCAAAAGCATGGATGGACATCAACAACCTGTCCATATGTTCTTTTAATCTAAACACAGCTGGGCCTTTTTCGGTTTTGTAACAACGGATGCCTTCAAATACGGCTAAGCCATAATGTAAGGCTGGGGTTAAGAAATGGACCGTTGCCTGCTCAAAGGGAACTAATTTTCCATCCATCCAAATATATTCTGATTTCATTATCTTTTCCTCCAAGGATTATGTTTTTTATGCGTTGATTTTCATAAATTGGGATTCGATGATCTTTCGCAGGGCATCTGTTTTTAATGGGTTCTGGCCGGGTTTGGCGATATCTGCCGTGCGGTATCCTGCGGCCAGGGTTTGGTTGATCACATCTTCAAGGGCATTTGCTTCTTCTTCTAGCCCTAGAGAATGGCGAAGCAAAAGTGCCGCAGACAAGATCGTGCCGACTGGATTGGCAATACCTTTTCCAGCGATATCTGGCGCTGACCCGTGGATCGGCTCAAATACTCCACGAGGTTTACCGGATGTGTTCATGTTATCACCCAATGAAGCAGAGGGCAGGTTACCAAGAGAACCAGTCAAGATTGAAGCCTCATCAGTTAGAATATCGCCAAACAGGTTGGCGGTTAGAATGACATCAAAACTGGCAGGTCGTGTCAGCAGGTGCATGGCTGCGGCATCAACCAACAGATTGTCAAAATCCACATCGGGATATTCAACAGCGACATTCGTGACAGTCTCCCGCCATAAACGTGAACTTTCGAGCACATTAGATTTATCAACTGAGGTTAGTTTTTTTCCGCGAGTTTGTGCAAGCTTAAAAGCCAGATGTGCCACTCTTTCGATCTCATACTGATTGTAGATCATGGTGTCTAAGGCTTGAGTCTGCCCATTAACCTGATGGCGTTTTCTGGGTTCTCCAAAGTAAATACCGCCAGTCAATTCACGAACTACAACAAAATCGACACCTTTTAATTTTTCCGCCTTGAGTGGGGATGCTGAGAGTACATCAGGGTGGGGTTGGATCGGACGCAGGTTTGCAAACAGAGCCATCCCTTTCCTCAATCCCAGAAGTCCCTGCTCTGGTCTGACCTTTGCACGTGGATTATCCCATTTTGGCCCACCAACTGCACCCAATAAGACCGCATCAGCTTCTAGGCAGGCACTCAGCGTTTCTTTTGACAGCGGATTTTGGACTGCATCAATGGCACACCCGCCGATCAGGTGTTCTTCCATTGTGAATTGGTGCCCAAAATTATTTGCAACCAATTCTAATAAGCTCTGGGCAACGGCAACTACTTCTGGCCCGATGCCGTCTCCAGGGAGTAATACGATTTTTGCTTTCATGAAATCACCAATCCATACTCGACACTATCTACCAGGGCTAGCCAACTGGCTTCGATAATATTTGGGCTTGCACCCACAGTACTCCAGTGATTATGGTCATTTTGAGTATCAATCAACACCCTGGTAGTTGCCGCAGTACCATTGTTGCTATCGATGATCCTGACTTTATAATCGGTTAACTGAAAATGTTCTATCTTAGGATAGATGGGAATTAATCCCTTTCGTAAAGCGGAATCCAGGGCGTTCACTGGCCCGTTTCCTTCAGCGATGGTGTGGACGATTTCATCATTTACCTTGATCTTGACCATCGCTTCAGAAAAAATGCCGCGCCCTTTTCTATGTTCGACGGTTGCAAAATAGTCGATCAATTCAAATGGCGGTTTGTAATCTTTCTGTTGACGCTGCAACATTAGAGCAATTGATGCTTCTGCGGACTCGAATGAGAACCCGCGTGATTCCAGATCTTTAATATGCGATAAGAGCTCACTGAGGTGTTTTTTGTCTTCTATTTCAATCTTATATTCATCCGCTTTACTCAGCAGATTGCCGCGCCCAGAAAGTTCAGAAACTACTGTGCGCATTCTGTTGCCGACCAATTCAGGATTGATGTGCTGGTAACTATTGATATTCCTTCGCATAGCGGCTACATGGATTCCACCCTTATGGGCGAAAGAACTGAAGCCAACATACGGTAAATGTTCATAGGGGGACAAATTAGCAATCTCTGCCACAAAACGAGAAAGGTCATATAAATCCTTAAGTTTTCCCTCTGGCAAGCATGTGTGTCCGAGCTTTAGTTCAAGATTAGGAACAACACTGCATAGGTTAGCATTACCGCAGCGCTCTCCGTACCCATTGATTGTTCCCTGTATATGTACGGCTCCAGCTTGCACGGCTACCACGGTATTTGCTACCGCACATTCGCTGTCATTGTGGCAGTGAACGCCGATCTTTTTTCCAGGAAAATGTTCCTTGATTTGTGTAACGATAGCAGACACCTCATGTGGCAAGGTACCACCATTCGTATCGCATACAACAAGGGTGTCCGCACCCCCATTTACAGCCGCCCGCAAAGTTTTATATGTATATTCTTTGTCAGCTTTGAAGCCGTCAAAAAAATGCTCAGCATCATAGATAACTTCTCTACCCTGCGATTTGAGATAGCGAATGCTTTCTTCAATGATTCGCAGATTTTCTTCCAGAGTGGTTTGAAGCACATCCGTCACATGCAATGTCCAAGTTTTTCCGACGACCGTACAGACAGGTGTGTTGGCGTCAATCAGGGCTTGAATATTGGCATCATCTTCAGGGTTGGAACCCACCCTGCAGGTTGAGCCAAATGCGGTAATCTTGGAATGATTGAGATTAAGCTCATCTAGACGCTGGTAAAACTCAGCATCTTTAGGATTTGAACCTGGCCATCCGCATTCAATGTAATCAATACCGATGTCATCAAGTTTTTGAGCGATGCGTAATTTATCGTTACAAGATAAAGAAATACCTTCACTTTGGGTGCCATCTCTAAGTGTTGTGTCGTAAACAAATATTTTCATCGAGTGCTCCCGTGTTCAAGGTTTACAATAACCCATACATTGCGGGTTATATGGCAAACTTTGATTTTAAGTCTGATCAATTGCAAATTATTGTCTCGTGATCTAGTTCATATTGGCTGATATGGTTCTCAAATGACAGAATATATCCAATCTGATCGACACCGGTTAACAAACATTTCTTTGAAAATTTATCGATCTCAAAAGTAAAGGAAGCCCCGCCCGGTAGTGCTACGGATTGGGATTTGAGGATAATGGTGACCTCTGAACCTGGAGTTTTTTCGGTGAGATCAAACAAAGATTGAAGGACATCTTCATTCACTGTGATCGGAAGTAAATTATTCTTTAGAGCGTTATTCTTGAAGATATCAGCAAAGGAAGTGCTGATTACAGCTTTGATTCCCCAGCCTGTGATCGCCCAGGGGGCATGTTCTCTGGAGGATCCGCAGCCGAAATTATCACCTGCTAATAAAATTTGAGCATTCTCGTATTCCAGTTGGTTTAAAATGAAATCCTTATTAATTGTGCCATCCGGGTTGTAACGCCAATCGGCGAACAAGCCATCCGCTACACTATCTTTATCTATTGCCTTTAGGTATCTGGCCGGGATGATTTGGTCAGTGTCAATGTTTTTTCGCATTATGGGAACGCATATTGAGGTAATTGTCGTGAATGTTTTCATAATCAATTCCTACAGCATAGTCCTAACATCGGTAATCTTGCCGTGTACAGCCGTTGCGGCCGCGGTTAGAGGAGAGGCCAAAAAGGTGCGCCCTCCCTTTCCCTGCCGACCTTCAAAATTGCGGTTGCTGGTGCTGACTGCATATTGTCCGGGTTCAAGGTGGTCACCATTCATCGCCAGACACATTGAACAGCCAGCTTCCCGCCATTCTGCTCCAGCGTTCTTGAATATTGTGTCTAGTCCCTCAGCTTCTGCTTTGCGCTTGATTTCTTGTGAACCGGGGACGACCAGCATGCGCAAGCCATTGGCGACCTTACGGTTTTTCATCACATCAGCAGCCTGGCGCAGATCTGAGATGCGGGAATTTGTGCAGCTTCCAATGAAAACCACATCTATTGGGTGATCGAGTAATTTCATACCTGGCTTAAGGTTCATATAAGCCAGGGCTTTTTCCATTGTCTGGCGTTCTTCCAAGTCAGCGATTTTCTCTGGTTCGGGAACGCGTTCAGTGATCCTCATGCCCATGCCGGGGTTGGTGCCGTATGTGATCATAGGCGCCAGGTCATTAGTTTCAAAAACTATCCGAGAGTCATAATGAGCATTTTCGTCGGTAGGTAAAGCTTCCCATTTTGCCAGAGCTGCTTCCCACTTTGAGCCTTTTGGAACACGATCTTTTCCTGCAAGGTATTCAAAAGTAGTCTCATCAGGAGCGATCATGCCGGAACGGGCGCCACCTTCAATTGTCATGTTGCAAATTGTCATGCGTTCTTCCATTGAAAATTTATTAACCAAAGAACCAGTGTATTCGATCACATGCCCGGTGCCGCCACCAGTACCAATTTTGACAATCAATGCCAGGATGATGTCTTTGGCAGACACGCCAACACTTAGGCTGCCGTCAATTCTCACTTCCATAGTTTTTGGTTTTTTCTGGAGGATACATTGGCTTGCTAATACATGTCCAACTTCGCTGGTGCCAATACCAAAGGACAGGGCACCAAATGCGCCATGTGTAGAAGTATGGCTGTCTCCGCAGACAATTGTCATTCCCGGTTGGGTGAAACCTCTTTCAGGGGCAACTACATGAATGATGCCATTATCGGGCGAACCTAATTTGAAAAGCTCAATTCCAAAATCATCGCAGTTCTTAATCAACTGGTTTATTTGCGCCTGCCCAACGAGATCTGTCATTTCCTGAATTGTTGTACCCGTTGTTGGTGTACAGTGATCCATGGTTGCCATGGTGAGATCTGGCCTTCGCACTTTAAGACCCCGCTTGCGGAGGTCTGTGAAGGCCTGTGGAGAGGTAACTTCATGGATCAAATGCAGGTCTATATATAAAACTGCTGGGGCATCTGTTTGCTCTGCCACAATATGACAATTCCAAACTTTTTCAAATAGGGTGCGGGGATTAGTTGATGACAGCATCATGTTTTCCGCTCACTTGATTTGAATTGCTCAATTGTTTAGCATGACTGCTGTATTTCCCGCTGGCGGCCAATAATTTATTTAGGGCGGAAAGGTAAGCTTTGGCGCTGGCAACAATTACATCAGTATCCACACCATGACCGCCAAAAGTACGTGTTTGGAAAAAATTATGATGTGGTAATTTACGCATAGGGATAGAATCATCTTCAGCCCGAATCCTGACGGAGACTTCTCCAATTGCGTCAATTCCTTCAGTAATTGCATTGACGCTGTATTCTAGAAGAATATTGGGTGAATTGATAACTGAATCGATTGCGCTAAAGGTAGCATCTACTGGACCGGTTCCGATAGCTGCCTGAACATGCAATTTACCATCTGGGTCGCAAATTCTCACTGTTGCGGTTGGCAGCCCCATTGTGCCGCAGCTAACCTGAAGCCCGTCTAACCTGAAAATTTCTGCCAGCTGAGAAATCTGGTCTGAAACCAAAGCCTCAAGGTCAACCTGAGTGATATTCTTTTTTCGATCGGCCAATTCTTTGAATCTCTTGAAAGTTTTATCGAGATTTTCTTTACTCAGATCATAGCCCATCTCAGCCAGGTGCACTTTAAATGCGTGCCGCCCAGAATGTTTGCCAAGTACCAATTTGGATGCGCTCAAGCCGACCATTTCAGGGCGCATGATCTCGTAGGTGTTCTGGTGCTTCAACATCCCGTCCTGGTGAATGCCCGCTTCATGAGCAAAAGCATTTGCCCCAACGATGGCTTTGTTGGGCTGCACAGGGATACCGGTGAATTTCGAAACCATTTTGCTTGTGCGGATGATACGGGTGGTATCAATATTGGTTTCCAGTTTATACATCTGACTGCGTGTCTGGATCGCCATTACGACCTCTTCAAGAGATGTATTCCCGGCACGCTCACCGATTCCGTTTATGGTCACTTCTGCCTGACGCGCACCAGCACGGATTCCAGCTAGAGTATTAGCTGTTGCCAAACCGAGATCATTATGACAATGGACTGAGACGAGCACGTCTTTTATACCACGTGTGTTTTTTATAATCCCGGTGATCAATTCTCCAAATTCTTCAGGAGAGGTGTAACCTACAGTATCTGGTATGTTTAAAGTGGTAGCACCAGCTTTAATGGCTTCACCTAACACCAAATACAGGAACTCGGGATCACTGCGGCCAGCATCTTCAGGAGAAAATTCGATGTCATCGCAGTATGTTTTTGCGTAAGTTACCATCTCGCGGACCTTTTTAACTATTTCTTCGGGATCCATTTTGAGTTTATACTTCATGTGAATTGATGATGTGGCCAGAAAAGTGTGAATGCGAGGTCGGGAAGCGTGCTGGACGGCTTCCCATGCGGCATCAATATCCTTTTTATAAGCACGGGCCAAACCGCAAATTATCGGTGGTGGATTGCTGCCAGATTTAGAATTTCCAACTTCAACAGCAATCTGGCGAACAGCATTGAGATCATCCGGTGAAGCAGCAGGAAACCCAGCTTCGATTACATCGACGCCTAACCTGTCCAAGGCCTTGGCAATCTCCAATTTTTCATTTGAAGTAAGTGTTGCTCCGGGGGATTGTTCCCCATCCCTTAAAGTTGTGTCAAATATTTTTACGATATCATTGTGCATACAATTTACTCCCCAGGCTTTATTGTCACCGGATTAAGAAACGGCATTTTTTCCCGCAGTTCAGCACCAACTTTTTCGAGCAGCTGATCCTGCTCCTCCTTACGGACTTTGTTGAACCATGGACGCCCGTTAAAGTTTTCATCAATCCAGCTTTCAGCATAGTTGCCTACTTGAATATCTTTTAATATCTGTTTCATAACCTCCCTGGTCTTCTTGGTAATGATTTTTTTCCCAGCGAAATAATCCCCATGCTCTGCTGTATCGGAAACTGAATAGCGCATGTAGTTAAGGCCGCCTCTATACATTAAGTCAACGATTAATTTGAGTTCATGTAAGCATTCAAAGTAAGCGATCTCTGGTTGGTAGCCTGCATCCACAAGGGTTTCAAACCCGGCTTTAACTAATTCGGATACACCGCCGCAAAGTACAGCTTGTTCGCCAAAAAGATCAGTTTCGGTTTCTTCTGCAAAGGTAGTCTCTAAAATACCTGCTCTTGTGGCACCCAGGGCATGAGCATAAGAAAGCGCCAATTCTTTAGCCTGACCGCTTGCATCCTGAAAAACGGCTAACAATGAGGGTGTACCACCGCCATCTTGGTAAATTTCACGGACACGATGTCCCGGTGCTTTTGGAGCGATCATACTGATATCAACATCTTTTGGAGGAATAATTGTGCTGAATCGGATATTAAACCCATGGGCAAACATGAGGGTTTTTCCAGCTTTCAGATTCGGTAGGATGTTCTCTTTGTAAATCTGCGGTTGGCGAGTATCCGGCGCCAACATCATGATCACATCTCCCCATTGAGCGGCATCAAATACAGTTGTAACGAAGATGCCATCTGCAGTAGCTTTTTGGATTGATTTACTACCATTTCGAAGACCGACTTTTACATCTACCCCACTGTCTTGCAGGTTTAACGCATGGGCGTGGCCTTGCGATCCATATCCAATCACAGCCACCTTTTTGTTTTTGATCAATTCTGCATTTACATCTGAAGCATAGTAGATAGTTGCCATTGTTATTCCTTCTTGCCCTTAGTATTATTTGAATTGGGTGTGTCCCCGTTTGCGCCAGGCGTATACCTGACACCAAGAGAATCTCCTCTCAGCATTGCGACTCGACCTGTGCGCACAAGATCAATAATCCCAATCGGCCGGAGAAGTTCAACCAAGCCCTCAATCTTTTCTTCCGTACCAGTGATTTCTACAATCACCGAGTCAGGGGCAACATCAACGATTTGTGCCCTGAAAATATTAGCGAGGTTAGCGATCTCTGATCTTTTGTCAGGTTCTGCTGCAATTTTTATAAGAGCCAGGTCACGGGTTACCACTGGTTGGCTGGTCACGTCCTGCACATCCAGAACATTGACCAGCTTATACAGGTTGGCTTCAACTCTGCTGGTATCCTGATCGTGGTTGTCCATCACGATTGTCATGTGGGATATATCCGGGTTTTCTGTGCGACCGACATTCAATGATTCAATATTAAAATTACGACGCCTAAATAGAGAAGCCACTCGATTTAGTACTCCAGGTTTATTTTCGACTTTAGCGATTAATGTATGCTGCATTCTTCATTCTCCTACGTTATTATTTGCCTGCATTCTTACGTGTAATTGGACGGCGCATCATCTCATCTAATGCAGCCCCAGAAGGTACCATTGGAAAAACGGAGTCTTCTTTTTCAACCCGATATTCGATCAATACCGGTCCGGGAGTCTCCTGAGCGAAGGAAATAGCATCCATTACATCCTTGCGGTTAGTGACTCGCTTGGATGGTATCCCATAAGCTTCTCCTATTTTGATAAAATCTGGTCCACTGATCGGGGTGGCAGCATAGCGTTTATCAAAGAAAAATTCCTGCCATTGCCGCACCATACCTAAAAAACTATTATTGATCAATAAAATCTTTATATTTGCGCCTTCCTGAACAACGGTAGCCAATTCGTTGAGAGACATTTGGAAGCTGCCATCACCTTCCACTACCCATACTTCTCGATCTGGGCAAGCAAACCAGGCACCGATGGCCGCTGGCAAACCAAAACCCATTGTCCCGGCTCCTCCAGAGGTGATCAGCCGATAAGGATGTTCTAATTGGTAATATTGAGCAGCCCACATCTGGTGTTGTCCAACGCCTGTTGTGACGATCGCGTCCCCGGCAGTTTTCTCCCAGAAATCACGTATCACATGAGCTGAATGAAGTTTTTCTTCATCGGGCCAGGAGAGGATGTCACGGGCCTTGGTTTCTTCTTTCCAGTCGTTAATCTGATCCAACCATTCTTCATGGTCACTGGGTTTTACAAGAGGGATCATATCGTTGAGTACGGTTTTCAGGTTGCCTACTAAAGGCACATCCACCTTAACATTCTTATTAATTTCAGTAGGGTCTATATCAATATGAATCTTACGCGCGTGGGGGGCATAAGTCCTCAGATGAGCGGTAACCCGATCGTCAAAGCGCATACCAAAAGCTAATAAAAGATCTGCATTTTGGATGGCCTGGTTGCAATAGGCTTCGCCGTGCATACCCATCATACCCAGACTGTAAGGACTGGAAGCTGGCAAAGAACCCAGCCCAAGAAGAGTCATTGCAACAGGAGTTTGCGTCTTCTGAGCGAATGATTTCAATTCATCCATTGCACCAGACATTTGAACGCCATGCCCGGCTAAAATCACCGGACGGACTGATTCCGCAATTAAATTAACCGCTTTTTCTAGATCCTCAATTGGTGCGTGCTCTGGCGGTTTATAGCCTGGCAGAGAGATCTCTTCTGGATATTCAAATTCAATCTCTTCAAATTGAGCGTTCTTGCAGATATCAATCAGCACCGGACCAGGACGTCCGCTGCGCGCAATAAAGAAAGCTTCACGAATGACATGAGCAAGTTCGGATGCGTTGGTGACCATGTAATTATGTTTAGTAATCGGGAGGGTGATCCCAGTCATATCCGTCTCTTGGAAAGCGTCACCGCCGATCAAGTGTGCTGCAACCTGTCCAGTGATGCATACTACTGGAATAGAATCCATCATGGCAGTTGCGATACCTGTGACCAGGTTTGTAGCACCTGGTCCCGAGGTAGCAATCGCGACGCCAACTTTGCCAGATACCCTGGCGTAACTATCAGCAGCAAATATTGCTCCTTGCTCATGACGAGTAAGCACATGATGGATAGGGTAGTCAAGCATTGCATCATAGAAATGCATAATTGCTCCACCGGGATAACCGAAGACGACTTCCACGCCTTCGCGTACCAAACATTCGTTTATGATTTTCGCGCCAGTCAATTTCATATTCATACTCCGTATCTTATTTTTTATATCAGCACAGCGCCTTTGTTTGCGCTAGTTACAAATCGAGAGTAGCGCTTTAGCCAAGGGCTGTCTGAGTTTGATTTGAATTCAGGGAGTTTTTTTATACGTTCCTGAATTTCCTCGTCGCTAAGTTTGACATGCAGGATATTATTATCAATGTCGATCTCGATAATATCTCCGTTTTCTAAGGCTGCAATCGGACCGCGAGCAGCGGCTTCGGGGCTGATATGCCCGATGCAAGCGCCATGAGTTCCTCCGGAAAAACGCCCATCAGTGATCAGTGCAACCTTTTCTCCCAAGCCCATTCCCATAATTGAAGATGTGGGAGAAAGCATCTCTTGCATGCCGGGCCCCCCTTGAGGGCCTTCATAACGGATCACGATAACATCTCCTTCCTCAACTTCGTTGTTTAAAATGCCTTTAATTGCTTCATCCTGACTGTCAAATATCCGAGCTGGTCCAGTATGTTGGCGCATAGATAAAGCTACCCCACCGGTTTTAACGACTCCGCCATCAGGAGCCAGATTGCCAAACAAGATTGCCAACCCACCGGTTTGAGTATGTGGGTTATCCAAAGGTCGTATTACCTGCGGGTCTAATATTGTTTTGCCTTTGATGGATTGCCCTAATTGTTTACCAGCGACTGAAAAACGTTCGAGATTTAAAATATTCCCATCACGGTCGATTTCATTCAAGATTGCAGGGACTCCGCCGGCACGATGGACATCTTCCATATGCCATTTACCAGATGGGCTGACCTTGCACAATTGAGGTACTTTCTTGGCAATTTGATTGATGCGTTCCAAAGAATAATCTATCCCAGCTTCATGGGCAAAAGCCAGTGTATGTAAAACGGTGTTCGTGCTACCACCCATTGCCATGTCTAATGCAAAGGCATCATCAATGGATTGTTTTGTGACAAGATCTCTTGGTTTTAGATCCAATTCAACAAGATTTACAATTTTCTGAGCAGATTGTTTCACAAGCTCAATTCGCTCTTGGCTGGTTGCTAATGCTGAGCCATTATAAGGAAGGGCTAAACCCAAAACTTCTAACAGACAGTTCATAGAGTTTGCAGTGAATAGCCCTGAACAAGAGCCGCAAGTCGGACAGCCAAAGTCTTCTAAGGTTTTAAGTTGGCTCTCATTGATCTTCCCAGCCTGATATGCGCCGACACCCTCAAAAACTGATACAAGGTCAACAATTTTTCCATCTGGTGTTTTGCCTGCTTCCATTGGACCACCGGAGATGAAGATTGCAGGGATATTCACTCGTAGCGCCCCCATTACCATGCCAGGGACAATTTTGTCACAGTTCGTGATGCAAATCATGCCATCAAAGCAGTGCGCTTGAATCATGGTTTCAACACTATCTGCTATCAATTCTCTTGAGGGTAAACTGAACTTCATGCCAGAATGCCCCATGGCGATTCCATCATCCACCCCAATAGTATTGAATTCAAAAGGTACCCCACCATTTTCCCGGATGATGTCTTTTACCAGTTTGCCGTAGGGTTGCAAATGCATATGTCCGGGGATAATATCAATGTAAGAATTTACGACCGCGATGAACGGTTTGGCGAAGTCTTCATCTCTCACACCGGTTGCTTTTAACAATGATCGGTGGGGTGCTCTTTCGAAACCTCTTTTGATCTTATCTGACCGCATTTTTCACCTGACTGGATTTAATTTTCTTCTTGGTTTGGAACGGCATCTGGTGGCATTGTTTTTGTCTGTAACGCCGTATATGTTCATTCCTGCTGGTTTGCAGGAATGAACATACTAACAAGTTGACAGGAGGGTTTGAAAATCCTTTCGGAAGTTTGAATAAAAATTTCTCGATTGCATTTAGCATTTGGTTTGTTGGGTTTCATCTCGATCTCCATATTTTTGAATAGACAACAAAAAAGGGCTTCCCGATTTGGGCAGCCCTGCAATTTCCAGTAGCTTTTGGTCTCAGTCCAAGCTCTTCTTATTTCTTATTGGCCTGGCTGCCCATGTGTAATTAGGATTCTTAATAACGATAATAAGAACCAGCAACAGGGTTAAGCTAATAAGAGATAGGTTGAATGAAGACAATTGTATTTTTCCTTATTTATTAATTTTATATAGTTTACTTGAGAGAGACAACCTTGTCTACTGGCAATATAACCAATACGAGGCACTTAAAATAGTGCAAGTTGCACAATGGTTACCTGAATGTTAATAAATCTCAATCTTGCTGTGCATCATTCGGGATATTCTTAGGGCAAGTTGGACTGCCAGGGCTGTATCACAGTTTTTTAGGTCCAAACCGGCAATTTCTGAAATTTGTTTCAAGCGATAGGACAAAGTATTTCTGTGAATAAATAAAACTTTAGCTGTTTGGGAAAGATTACCGTTCTGTTCAAAAAATGCTTCCAGTGTCCTAATGAATTCATTCCTGTTTTCATGCAGAAGCAGTGTTCCTAATGTGTCTTCTTGAAAAGCCTTGAGCTCAGGGTTGGTCTCCAGTAATAGTAAAAGCCGGTAAATAGAAAGGTCAGGGTAATACAAAGGTTTATCTTTTTTCAAACGGGTTGCCATATCCAGAGCCAACCCGGCCTCTCTAAATGAGATATGCCATCGATTTAAAGAAGTAGGAGAACCTATACCACAGCGAACTGGGGCATTTGGGAATTCGTTGATGGTTTGTTCGAGGACGTTTGCCCCTAATTTAAGCGCTAATTGATAGCCATTGTCGTTTGGAGGAACCTGACAGAAGCAGATTATGGCTTCTCCGGCTGGATTCAAGATAACTTTAATTCCCATACGAATAACTTCTCCATGAATTGATGTTTCCAACCGTCTTCTGGAGGGTGGATTAGGTGAGTCCCAGATGAATTGGAGAGCAGCATGGGCCTGGTTTTTATCTAAACCCATCGCTTCAATCCACAGCTTTGCATCACGCGGGGAGAGATCTTCTTGCAGTAAAGCTGTCAGCAAATCACTTTGCAGTTTTTTTTCGGTTTCGCGGACTGCTTTTGTACGTGACATGTCGATGGCGCAGATTAGAGCACCTTCTTCTGCGACCAGGTGATCCAAAATACTGAGAGAACTTTCAACCCCGATCACCGATAAGTAACCTCTGGCTACATTGCCTACGATGATTGGAACAATCACACGTGAGATTCCCTCCGAAAGATTTTGAATCAGCTTAATGTTCTGTTCACCAGCCTGGTGTCTGTCATGAAGGGGCTCGGGGAGGTTTTCGATCTGGCAGAGTTGTTCTGTAACATCTTCCCATGAGGATTGTAAATCTGACGTGGGAACATCAGCGATGATGTTCAGGCGTTTATCATGGATTAATATTCCATGATGAGTGATTTCATGCATTACCCGTGCCAGGTCTTCTAGTCCCACTCTCTCCGCAGCTAGTTTGGTTAGTATAGTATGAATTTGTAGTTTTCGCTCGTTGAGAACGGAATTCTTACTGGTTAGGAGCTTAGTGATATCACGTTGGATCTGGCGAAAATCTTTTTGCGTATTAATCAGAAGAGTGGGGATTTTTGGTGAGATATTCTTTAATTTTGAGATTTCCCCTATTATTAGAATAGCAACCACTCCTCGTTCTACGGCGGTCTTTAAACTATTTTTGTTAAATTTATTGGACGGCAAAAGTAAAAGGTCACCCTCTTGCCCACTTTCAACATCAAGACAGACCCACTGAACTATCAGGTCCGAGTCTTTTCTCTCTGATAACCAGGTAATAACATCGGTTGGAAAGATCAATCGGAGTAAATCGTTAAGGTTGATGTTGGATTTGACCATAAAATTATTCTTGAAATGATTATTCATTCACTTATTAACTTTGAATTATAAATCACCATAAAAAAATTGGTTGTTATTCCGGGATTTACTGCTGAGAGATGATTATCTGGAATTAGTAATAGAGGCGTAATTTCTCAATAATATCTATGAACAAAATTGATGGTTTTCCTTGTATACCTCTGATGGCGTTAATCGATGATTGCTTTTAACCCCAGTAGATAAGATTTCCAACCAAAACCAACGATCTTGCCTTTGCATACAGATGAGATAAACGACTGATGCCTGAAGCCCTCACGTGCATAGATATTTGACATATGGACTTCTATGACAGGGATATCAATAGCCGCAACTGCATCACGCAGAGCAACCGATGTGTGGGAATACCCACCAGGGTTAAAAACTACACCATCAGCACATTTTCGTGCTTCATGTAATGCGTCTATCAATGCTCCTTCATGGTTAGATTGCTGGCAAATTACTTCAATTCCAAGTTCTTGTCCTTGTTTGACCAGACGGGCATTAATTTCTTCAAGAGTCATTGTCCCATATATCTCTTTCTCTCGTATACCAGTTAAATTTATATTTGGGCCATGCAAAATCAGGACTTTCATTTATCCTCCTCCAACACGGATATCAAATTATTTATTTCAATCCCCACTTTAACTTCACCGATTTTTACCGGTAGTGAAAAGCGAACGATCCCTTCAGACTTTTTCTTATCCATCTTCATGGCATGGACAAGTTCTGTGCACGGTAAATTTTCAGGAATCTCAACCGGAAGTCCCAAGCCAGATAGTGTTTCCACTAACGTATCAGACAACCCTACGACTGCCATCGATAAACGTTCCGCCAGTTTAGTCTCAGCTACCATCCCAATAGCCACAGCTTCGCCGTGCAGTATGTTGAATTTACTGACAAGTTCCACTGCGTGACCGATTGTATGTCCAAAATTCAACGCAGCCCGAAAGCTCTGTTCAAAAGGATCTTCTTCGATCACCTTCACTTTGACTGCTATCGCATGTCGTACTACTTCCGCCAAACGAGAGGTAACTACTTCCCAACCCTGAGAACACAGAGAGAATAAATCTGGATCGGCGATAATACCGTGCTTAACCACTTCTGACAATCCAGCACGCAAAATCCGCTCGGGCAGTGTGGATAAAACATCCGGGTCAGCTAGCACAAACTGCGGTGGATAGAACGCACCCACCAGATTTTTTCCTTCAGGTAGGTCGAAGCCGGTTTTCCCGCCGATGCTTGCATCTACCATGGCAAGCACTGTGGTTGGGATGGCTATCCAATTACAGCCGCGCATGAAAGTCGCCGCAGAAAAGCCAGCCATATCGCTAACTACACCACCACCTAAGGCGATGATAGTGCTTTTACGATCCATGTTCGCATCCAGGCATCCATGCCATATAGACAAAACTGATTCGATGGTTTTATGAGGCTCACCAGCCCGGACGACTAATTTGCTGGCAGAATATCCCGCTGTATGCAAAGAAGCTAACACTCGACCAGCGTACAGCGGGGCGACGTTTGTATCACTCACTACCAACACCGCTCCACGAATCCTCCGCGTCTTTAGCATCTCGCCGAGGGTATCCAAACTGCCTGCTTGCACCAACACATCATAGCTGAGTCCCATTTTACGGAGATGATAGTGCCCTAACCGCCGTTGGATGTTCCAGACCACTTGATCTGGTGATTGAGAGGCATCTACACACAAAGGGAATGATGTGTAGTGGGCCTGTCTGTCCTTTAGCAGTGACTTGAGAGAAGTTTTTAGCTCACCAGCTAACAATGGGCGCTGGTTGGTGTCCTGTGCTAGCCGCATTGAGAGTATTGATAGGTCAGCTTCAAGAAAAACTACCTGTCCATGAGTTTGAGCCAGGGTACGATTCTCGTCGCTTAGTAATGCTCCACCGCCCAGGGTAATGACCTTCTCCGCACCAGCAATACTTTCATTTAGGATGTTGGTTTCTATATCGCGAAAAGCTTCTTCTCCTTTCTCGATTATGAAATTGGAAACAGTTTGCCCGGAAACGTTCTCGATCTCAGCATCCAAATCAAGAAAAGGCAAGTCGAGAGCCTGAGCTAACAATTTGCCAACCGTAGATTTTCCACTACCAGAAGGACCATATAAAAAAATGTGCATACCCTACTCCCACCAGTTAAATGAGTGATTATCCATCGGAAGATCTTCAAGACGCGTCTGCCGTAGATCTTCAAAACGAGGTTTCATCTCGGCAAGGGAGTCGCCACCTATTTTTTCAATAAGGGCGTCAGCCAACACAAAGGCAACCATCGCTTCGAGGATGGGAACGGCACGCGGTACGGGGCAAAAATCAGAGCGTTCGTATTTAGTTAGGTTTTCTTCACCGGTTTGCAGGTCAACAGTGATTTGCGGGGTGAGGGTGGTGGCGATGGGTTTCATGGCAGCGCGGATGATGATTGGCTTTCCATTGGAAACTCCACCTTCAGTACCGCCTGCTCGATTTGTAGGGCGCTTTAGCATTGTGCCATCTAGTCGGATTTCATCATGCACCTTCGTACCGGGTAAACGTGTATTTTCGAAGGCATCTCCAATTTCTACTCCCTTTATGGCCTGGACAGACATGACTGCCCGTGCCAACTGCGCGTCGAGACGACGATTCCATTGTGAATATGAACCAAGTCCAACAGGCACATTTATCGCGAAAATTTCAATTACACCGCCCAAAGTATCTTTGTTCTGGATAATCTCTTTAATGCTTGATCTCATCTTCTTCGCTGCAGCAGGATCAGGGCAGCGAACATCATTCTTCTCAGCTGCCTGAAGAAGAGCTTCAAGATTACCTTCTTCCATGTCTGTTTCAATTTTGCCAATGGCCCGCACATACCCACCGACAATAATGCCAAATTGTGATAGGAAATGTTTGCAAATCGCTCCTACTGCCACGCGCATGGTTGTCTCGCGGGCTGAAGCTCGCTCAAGTGATGGGCGTAAATCTCGATACCCGTATTTGACCACTCCTGTCAAATCAGCATGGCCTGGTCGCGGTGCGGTCATCGGATCTACGGCTTTGCCTTTCCATTTAACATGGTCTGCATTTTTAACCAGCATGGCTATCGGTGCGCCAATCGTCTCCCCAGCCATGACCCCGCTCACAATTTTAACGGTGTCCCTCTCGATTTTCATCCGTCTGCCAGACCCAAAACCTTTTTGGCGGCGAGTAAGTTCGAAGTCAATGATCGATCCGTTAAGCGTGAGACCGGCGGGCAACCCATCCAATATTGCTGTTAAAGTAGGTCCATGCGATTCCCCTGCAGTTAGATACCGTAAACTCATTTTTCCTCCACAAAAGCAAATAAAGTTTCTCGGGGCACATTACGCCCCGTCCAAATCTCGAAAGCCAATGCTGCTTGTTCCACCAACATTCCCAAACCGGTGGATGCACGTAACCCTGCAGCATGCGCGTCAAGAACAAATTTTGTTTCACGTGGGTAATAAACCAGGTCATAAAAAGCGGCATGGCGAGGCAAAGGTAAGCTCATAGGCCAGGGTGAATTTTCGACATCAGGCGACATACCAACCGGGGTGGCGTTGATGACCAGGCACGGAGTGGGAATTATTGACTGGAAAGCTTTAGCAGTGTAGTCAATACTGGTTAAATAGGAATCATGATCTGGAAATTGGGCGATGAGTACCTGCGCTTGTTCTGGACGACGAGCAGCGAGGGCAACTCTCCAACCATTGTTGACAAGTGCATAAGTAACAGCGCGCGCTGCTCCACCTGCGCCTAATATCAGAGCGTTTTTACCTTCTTCTTGACTGACAGTATCCATATCTAAAAATTTGTGTAAATCCGCCAGAAATCCAGGGGCATCGGTGTTATCTCCTGTCAATTTGTCATTTTGTATGGAAATCGTATTTACTGCGCCAATAGCTTGAGCTGTCGGGGTTAATTCATCCAGCAATGGGATGACAGTTTGCTTATGTGGGATGGTCACGTTTAAGCCTGCTATCTCGCTTCTGCGAATGTAGTCAAGCAGGCCTTTTAACCCTGGCAGATCATTGGGAATAATGGGGAACAGGGAATAACTGCCTTCTAAGCCACAATAGTTTAAAGCGGCCCCGTGAATTTTTGGAGAAAAACTGTGCTCCAATGGATAACCGATTAGGCCAAGGGATATCATCGCAATGCTTCCAGTACGTCGAAAAAGTTAGGAAAAGTTTTAGATACGCAACCGGGGTTATCAATCATTATTCCAGGCACTCGCAAACCAATCAAGGAAAAAGCCATTGCCATGCGATGGTCATTGTAAGTTTGAACAAGTGTACTGTGGAATTCAGAAGATGGATAAATCGTCATGCCATCATCATGTTCA
The DNA here is from genome assembly GCA_965195205.1 of uncultured Pelolinea sp. Lineage (GTDB taxonomy): Bacteria > Chloroflexota > Anaerolineae > Anaerolineales > Anaerolineaceae > Pelolinea. The sequence continues at coordinate 49,293 of CBDAFG010000004.1, forward strand.
TCGACACGCACACCGATTTTCTGTAATTCTGAGCAAGTAGCTGATATGCGATCTGTTTCCTTGAGACGGGCAGAGGATATACCGCGAATACGAGTAGGGGACGAGGCAAAAGGTGCCACGACTGCCAGTGTTTGAGCTGTATCTGGGATATTTCTCATATTTACGTCCAGACCAATTAATTCTGCTGCACCAGTAACTTCAATAGAATTTTCATGTTCTACAACAACACATCCCATTTTAGCCAAAAGATCCAAGAAATTAATATCACCCTGTTTTGACCTACGGCTTATATTTTCAACGCGAAGGGTTCCACCGCAAATGGCGGGAGCAGCGAAGAAGTAGGATGCGGCCGAAGCGTCGGATTCAATTGAATATATTAAGCGTGAGGAATAGCGGGAAGGATGTATAAGAAAACTATTGTAACCATCCTGCTCAATTTCAACACCAAATTCAGACATAACTGATAGGGTCATGTCCACATAAGGCTTAGAATTGAGTTCGGTAGTAATTTCAATTTCAACGGGTATGTTGGCATATGGAGCGGTCATTAATAAAGCAGATAGGAATTGGGATGAGATATTTCCTGTGATTGTTGTTTTTCCACCAGAAAGTCCCGAAGCGGTAATTTTTATCGGAGGGCAAATGAATGATTGATGACGGTTGATCACATCCACATTGGCTCCCAACTGTATTAGTGCATTCACCAAATCGCCAATAGGGCGCTCTCTCATACGGGAATCACCATCTAAAGTGTAGGTACCATTCCCGAGAGTGAGAAACGCTGAGAGAAATCGTGCCGCAGTGCCTGCATTGCCAATGTATAGGTCGGCTTGTTTTGTTGGGATGGATCCTCCTAACCCAGTTATCGTTATACAGGTATTTTTAGGGTCCAGAATAACGTGGAAACCCAGAGTTTGGAGGGCTTCTAAAAAATAACAGGAATCATCGGAGAAAAGTGCGTTAGTAAGTTTGGTTGTACCGTTTGCCAGAGCAGCAATGAGCAGAGCGCGGTTGTTCAGAGATTTGGAACCTGGGACTCTGATACTAGCATTGAGGGGGTGAAGGATGGTATTGATTTGCTTTGTTTGCATTAATTGTTGGTGTTTCATAATAGATAAAGTTTCATTGGATCAGGGACTGATGATGGTCAAGAGCCGAATCGAGGATGGTTAGTAATTGGCTGGGGTCATCTTCAAGAAGAGCGGCTTTTATTTCAGAGAGATGTGCTTGAAAATGGTCAATAGCAAAGAGGATGTTGTCCCGGTTGGACTGGATTACTCCCAGCATCATGCTTGATGGCGTACCCGCTAATCTTGTTGATGAACGAAATCCGGGGCCGATGAATGGCGCTGCTTCTCTGGGCGTGGCCATAATTAAAGCGGATGAGAGCAGGTAGGGCAAGTGGCTGGTTGAAGCCAGGAGACGATCGTGAGTCTCGGAATCGAGCCAGATAGGATTGGCTCCAAGAATCTCGGTGATTTGCAAAGCAGCGCTGCGAGCATTATCACTTGTATGGGAGAGGGGCGTGAGTATGAAGGGTGCATCAAGAAACAGTGAGCGCTCAGCATTTATTAATGAAAGATGTTCACGCCCACAAATAGCATGACCGCCAAGGGAATCGAAATTAGAAGGTAAAGTTTCTAAAGTAGCGACAATCGTCTGTTTGGAGGATCCGAGGTCAAGTACGATACAGGGATGTTGAATATAGTCAGGTAATCGGATTATCCAGTCCACGATGGCTGGGACAGGGCATGCCAGAATAACAAGGTTGGCGTCAGCCAGAATTTCAACAGGATCGCTGCCAGCAGTATGAACTATCTCCAGATTTCGGGCGAGTTCAAGTGTGGGCAGATGGATGTCAAGAGCACTCAAATGCTGGCATTGTTCTTTCAGGGAAAGCGCAATAGAACCGCCCATCAATCCCAATCCAATGATAGCAATATTGGCATCATTGAGTGAAAAGCCAGACTTATCCACCAGCTGCCTCTTCTAAGGTGTGAGCAGATTTAGATGGAACCAGGCGGCGGTCAACTGCTTCAGCAATCGCTTTGACCTTTTTTACAAATTCAGTAAAATTTTCAGGTGTAAGCGATTGTTGGCCATCGGATAATGCGTGAGGTGGATCTTGATGCACTTCAACAATGATGCCGTCAGCTCCTGCAGCAACAGCAGCTTTGGCAATCGCTGTCACGTAATTAGAATGACCGGTGGAGTGGCTAGGGTCAAGGATTACCGGTAAGTGAGTGAGAGATTTTAAAACCGGGATGGCGTTGATGTCCGTAGTGTTACGAGTTGCAGTCTCAAAGGTGCGGATGCCGCGCTCGCACAAAACCACACGGTTATTGCCTCCCGCGAGAATGTATTCGGCCGCCATGAGCAGATCCTCAATTGTGGCGCTCATCCCGCGCTTTAATAGCACAGGGACATGTGTGTTACCGACTGCACGCAGAAGGTCAAAATTTTGCATGTTGCGAGTACCAATTTGAAGCATATCCACGTATTTTAACATTATTGGCATTTGTGAAACTGCCATCACTTCGACAACGATGGGCAGGCCGGTAACTTCTCTGGCTTCGGCCATGAATTCAAGCCCTTCTTCTCTCAGTCCCTGGAAAGAGTAAGGGGATTTGCGCGGTTTGAAGACACCACCGCGCAGTGCATTTGCCCCGGCTTCTTTGACTGCCTGTGCCACTTCAATGATTTGCGAACGGGATTCTACCGAACATGGCCCTGCGATGATAGGGATCTCCTTACCACCAATGGCGAATCCGTTTAGTGGAAAGACTGAGTTTTCAGGATGAAATTGAAGGGAGGCAAGTTTATAAGGCTGGGAAATGCGTTTAACCGACTGTACATTTGGAAGAGATTCGAAGACATGCATAGAGACCTTGTGACTGTCGCCAACTGCACCGATTTTTGTTTGTTCGACGCCAACGATTGCATGAGCGGATAAATTTTGTTTTTTGATTTGCGTAATAACGTTATCTACTTGTTCTCTGGTTGCTCCTGGCTGCATAATTATCATCATGCGGGCTCTCCTTCTGTTTTTTTGAGTTTGATGTGGGTGCCACAAGATCTGGTCGTAATATTTTTGCGTCACGCAAGTAAACATGCTGGATGCCATCCTGCGCTTGGGCTGTGTTCCAATGAATCAGCACACGGATGCATTGCGGTAAGCTATTGGGGACGGATATCTCCCGCGCACAAACCATTGGGACACGGTCCCAGCCAATTTGGCGTGCAGCAAGCGCGGGAAAGACAGAATTGATGTCTTCGGTCGTTGTGAAGATAGCGCTGGCTATATCTTCTGTTTTCAGGTCAGGATTGTATACAAAGATCGTTTCCAATAATTCACGAGTAGCTGAAAGAACGTTTTCTTTCGAATCAGTTTTTATTGTAGTTGCGCCGCGTATTCCGCGAATTGTCATGCTACCTCCAAAATAAAAAAAAGAGCGAGCCGTCTGGCTCGCTCTTCAATATGCAGGAATTATTCTATTTCCTACCGCTTAAGCGCCACCAACGGCAACCGTAATTGGGAGCCGTAATAATAGTAGCTAAAAAATAAGCGGCAAGATTGATTCATATTAGGCGCTATTTTATGTTAACAAGTTAAGTATGTCAAGCACGAAATCGAGGGTAAGAGCCTAAAATGCGCAACATAAGCGCATAATCATTCAGATGGTCAAGGGCGTTTTGTGTAGATTCCTTCCCACTTGCACCAATGAAGTCCACATAAAATAAATATTCCCAGGGTGTCCCCGCTAATGGACGCGATTCAATCTTGGTTAGATCAATATCCCGAAGAGCGAATACTTTTAGAGCTTCAAATAATGATCCCGGCTGATTGTTGAGTGTGAACACAATTGATGTTTTGGCTTCGCATATAGGTACTACTGGTTGGGGTGCAATAACCAGAAAGCGGGTGAAATTTTCCGGATTGTCTTCGATATTCTCCTGCAAAACATTCATTTTATAGATCTCAGATGCCCTTTTTGAGGCGATTGCCGCGGTCGTTTTCTCGCTGCTGGATTTGAGCATTTTAACACTGCCTGCTGTGTCATAGACAGGTTTTGGCTTAATTCCCATTTCGCGCAGGTATCCGGCGCATTGTCCCAATGCCTGTGGGTGACTGATAACACACTTGATTTGAGAAAGCTCAGCATCTGGAAATCCTATTAGACAGTGACGCACGCGCAAGAAATATTCCCCAACGACATGCAATTGGTTTTGAAGGAGTAAATCGTAGTTTTGATGAATGCTGCCTGCTAATGAATTTTCTATCGGGATCAATCCAGACTCACATACTCCTGATGTCACTGCATTAAAAACATCATCAAATGTCTCTTGCGGCACCATTTCCGGTTTATTAAAATAAATATAGCCTGCTTCTTCACTGTATGCACCTGGCTCACCCTGAAAAGCTACTTTCATCTTGGCCTCCTACATTTTCTCTGCCCAATCTAGAATTGCTCGAAAACCTGTTTCCACATCGATATCAGAAGCGGCAATTGTCATGCGGACAAACCCTTCACCCAGCTTCCCAAACGCTGTGCCGGGCATCAGTCCAACGCCAGCTTCATCTAGTATCCTTTCACAGATTATTTGCGAGGGCATTTTCAAGGCGCGAAAATCGAGGAAATAATAAAAGGCACCCTGTGGTGGAGTCACACAGACGGGTGATTTTCCATGTTCATGGTGAATTTTCAGCACGATCTCACGGCGATGCGCATAGGCAGAGCGCATTTCTGCTGCGCTGGATTGCACATCGTCATCACTCAGGGCGAACACAGCTGCTTTTTGAATAAAAGGTGCCACACATGTAATCGAGTTTTGCCCTGCCTTGAGCGCATTATCAATCACGTGCTTCGGAGCAGCAAGGTAACCCACACGCCATCCTGTCATTGCATAAGTTTTGGACAAGCTGTTGACCAATATAGTGCGGTTTTTTACATCGGGGAATGCGCCTGCGGAAATCGGTTTTTCTTTGTAATACAGGTTCTCATAGACTTCGTCACTGACTACCCACAAGTCATGCTCACTGGCAAATTCCTGCAATTTCTGAAGATATTTTATCGAGGGATATACACCGGTCGGGTTGGCTGGGTAGCTGATAACAATGGCACGGGTTTTGGAAGTAAGCGCTTTTTCCCAGGCTGCAATTGGTGGGATAAAATTATTCTCCGCAGATGCAGGTACATGGATTACTGATCCACGAAGAAGTTTGACCATGTTGGTATGTGTAGCCCAACTTGGATCAGGGATCAGTACCTCGTCACCCGGGTTCAGGATAGACTGCATAGCAAGATAATAGGCATGGACACCGCCATGAGTCACCAGGATTTCACTCTCAGGATCATAGGACATGGCCCCTGTATGGGAAGCAGTGTTATCGCGAGCCAGTTTGGAAGCGATTGCAAGCCGTAAATTTTGATAGCCACGGCTGGGACCATAGTGTGTCAGTTCTTCATGCATCGCATTTATGGCCGCATCCAATATACCCGGAGGGGTTGAAAAATCCGGGTCGCCCACGTGTAGCGGTATGATATTACGGCCGCTGGTTTTGAGCGCCAGAACGCGGTCTGCTATTGCGACTGTGGATGATTGGCGAATTTGTTCAAATTGACGGTTTAGTTTCATATTGTCAACAAAGATACCATGAAACCTGATTTTTAATCTCATCAAGAATATATTCACTTACTTCAAGTGACCAGAGGTGAGATTCAAATCCTTCCACGATGAGGTTTGATTTTGTCAACTGATTTGAATCCTTAATCCATAAGATTGAAACAATAAGCAAGAAAAGCAACTGACTTTGGTGAGCTTGTAGGTCAATGGATCGAGTGTTTGTTTTAATAGGCAAAGTTAACCCAAGATAATAATAATAAAAATGTTTGGCGGATTTTGAGGAAAAAAAAAAGGGGGGGGATTTTGGGGTGAACCTAAGAGGAAGATCCACATTAACAAACGTTATACTAAGTCGGTGAGAGAAACGGCGCAAGCATGGGTGACTTACCAAAGTGGAAAGTGGCTAAGATTATAAATAACTTACCCCAGCTTGAAATGAAGACAAGATAGAGAGAATCGAGGATAATTCTTAATAAGTAGGCTCCTCAACCCTATGCAAAAAATTTTATAATTGGGGGTTGACTATTGAAAAATATCAGCCGTCATATACCGGAAAAAGGCTGAATATATCATGAAACCTGCTATCTGTGGAGAAAGAACGATAGTTAGAAAAAAAGGTTCGTTTTTTGAGAAGAGCCTAATCGCTCTCCTCAGGATAGTGATAAGCACTCGATATTTTATTGTTTATAGATAAAAGAGGATCAAAACAAGAAGTTCTATTTAGTAGATTTAAGAATTCTTAATTTTAGTTTATATCGTATTTGAACTAACATTATGCCGCATAAAAGCATACCTATACCTAACAATTGATGCCTTGTTATAGTTTCACCAAGTATGAAATATGCGAAAATAGATGTCCAAATCACCATCGATGCTCCCAACACACTTGCTTCATAAGACCGAAGGGTCCTCAGTACTAAATTCCAAACAGTTAGGCCAATCGCATTGTAAACAACCCCCGTATAAAGAAATATCAACCAATCAGAACCGGAATTGACAATAGGGGGAAATCCATCTATGACAATGCAAGTAATTATCATAAATGATCCGCCTAGAATGATCGCGAGGGTCGAGATAATGTTATTGCTGATCTTCCCTTCAGTTTCGATTGACAATTTACGGGCAATATTATTAGTGTACGCAACTCCGGTTATTGCCGCAAAAACTAACACAAGCCCAATCCATTCGCCCCTTTGTGGAGCCGCTTGAAAAAAGACGCGAAGTCCTGCAAATGCGATTCCTGCTCCCAGAATCTGGAATAGGGATGGGATTTCCTTAAGGATGATGCAGCTCATCCCCATGGTTATTAAACCAATAAAATTAAATATATAAATATTGGTCGTTGCCGGTAAGTAATCTAAGGAAATCAGGTTTAAGCGTCCTATGGCAAAGTTGAAAAAGCCAATCTGGAATATATAAAGCCAAACTTTTTTAGTCATCAAATCCCAAGGCACATGTTCTTTTTTAATAATAAATGTATAAATAGTTAAGGCTATCATGCCTATTAGCAGAGACAACCAAATATACGTATAAGGAGATACGTTGGATAAAGCAAATTTAATCAATACAGTGTCAAGGGACATGAATATAAGTACTAGAAGCGCAATCCCAATAGCTTTTTTTCGCGCATTTTGCATCAGTTTCCTCTTTGAAAAAGCAGCGATGAATATAATTTTGAATTAGTGTTGTTGACTGATTTTTCCTGTAATAATACTGTGTAATACCAGGTTTTTCTAATTAGATGATATTTAAATTTGAAATTAACAATTTCCAAGGGCGAGGATGGAATTTTCGGGCGTGCGAAAGGTGATGACCGTTGAAGGGGAACTATTCTTTTAAACGGAAATATTTTTTGTCGGGAGCTTCAAATAACACAATATAAATCGGGATTATTGTTATTATCAAACCATTTCAGCGGTTTAACCAGGTTGGTCTAATTTCTATGGTGTTAAATCAAAATGTTAAGTACGAGCAAGAACGAGAGCTCCAATTAATACAACCTGGTCGCCCAATTTTGCGATTTCAATCTTGAGATTCTGCAAGTAAGCTGGAGATATAACTTCCGATTCAAGTGATTGTCTAAATGGTTTAAGCAATAAATCACCTGCTTTTGTCACACCACCTCCAAGTACAATGATCGAAGGATTGAAAAGATGCAGCATACTTGCAATTCCCTGCCCAAGAAATGAACCTGCTCGCTCAAATGCTTCAATTGATAATGCGTCCCCATTTATTGCGGCTTCAGCTGCATCCTGCGCTGATGGATTATTCCCCAAGATTGAGTCTCTTCCCGATGCTAATTGTTCTGAAAGATAATTGGCGATACCAGTCCCGGATGCTACTGCCTCCAGGTGTCCTGTCTTCCCGCACCCACACATTGGTCCATTTTGCATTACTTTAATATGCCCAACTTCTCCGGCAAGTCCGAAAGAGCCCACTAAAAGCTTACCACCGCTGATGATACCACCACCAATGCCTGTACTGATCGTAAAATAGAGAAGATCGCTATGCCCAATTCCGGCGCCATATTTCCATTCGCCCAGTGCTGCAAGATTTGCGTCATTTCCTATTCGACATGGCGTCTTAAATTCTGACTGAATTATTTCTAATAATGGTAAGTCTTCCCAATTATCTATATTAGGAGCGCGATTCACTATTCCGGTTCTCGGATCAAGCGGCCCAGGTAGACCGATAGCGATACAAGTTACAGTCCCTTCCTGTGGCCAAACGGATTTAATTAGACTAATAAGCCTGGCTAACGGATTTTCATCTGGTGCTTTGGTATCTTTCCTTTTTAGCTCTAAAGGCTCAATCCCACCATCCAGAAAAAATGCGGCTCGAAGTTGTGTGCCGCCTACATCCACAGCAATCACGCCATTTGTTTCTTTTTTTACTATCTTCTTTTCATCCATTGACTTTACTTCCTCCATATGTTAAATTCCAACTGCAGAAAGTTGACCTGCCTTGCTTTAGAATATTTTATATTAGCTTTTATATAATAATATGGTCGACATAATACTGAACCACACTTCCTAATAACACACCATCTATTTAATATAATAGAATTTGTCAAACGAAATTTTAAAAAAAATAAAGACTTCATCAACGTCCGAAAGAGAAAAAACATGAACACATTGGTAAACACTGTAAATAATAATAATCGAAAACGAATTACTTTTCTGGTGGGGTTGATAAGTTTAGTGTTTTTAGTTACCGCCTTTATTGTTGAAAAACCTGTTGATGTGTTTAGAGGTGAATGGGAAATTATTACATCCCCGGGGATATTGATCACTGATTTTATCGCCATATCTAATTTAGGCTCAGCATTATTTAATGCCGGGTTAACTACACTGATGGGTTTAGGGCTTGCCTGGCTTATTAAAGCAAGATTTAATGGTTATTTATTGTCGGCGATATTCACATTAGCAGGATTTTCTTTTTTCGGAAAAACGCCTTTTAATATCGTACCAATTTTTGTGGGTGTTTATTTATATGATGCATTTTTCTCTAATCAACCAATGCGCGATCTTATCGCTCCATTACTATTTGGTACTACATTGGGCCCGATAGTTAGCCAGGTGGCCTTTGGTTTTGGGTGGGGATGGTCGGGGGTAGTTTTTGGAATTCTACTGGGTGTGGTTTGTGGTGGATTGATGGCAGCTATCATGGGACATATCTATACTTTTCATCAAGGGTACAACCTTTATAATACTGGAACATCAGCAGGTTTTATCGGAACGGTTGTATATGTGATGATGCGCGGTTTCGGAATCCAAATCGAATCAGTTTTTTACTGGTCAACAGAATATACTAATTTACTTTCTTTATATTTGTTTTTCCTCCTGCTCTTGATGATAATTTTTGGTTTATTTTGGGGAGCGAATTATTCGAATTATAAGAAGATACTGAAATGCAGCGGTCGACTTGCGTCAGATTACGTTGAAATGACAGATTTAGGAACCACATTGGTAAATATGGGCGTGATTG
>CBDAFG010000005.1:0-10414 GCA_965195205.1 uncultured Pelolinea sp.
AAAAAAAACAAAAAAAACAAAAAAAACAAGAAAAATAAGAAGAAAAAGAAATAGTTCTAATCTGGAAGAGAAAAAGAACGGCTGAAAAGCAATATACGAGCGAGGTGAAAAAGAACTGCTGAAACACGACGAAAAAGTTGAGCAGCAGGATATGCTCAGTTTTATTGTGTGGGCGGCAATCTAATTGCCCGGATCCTACCTGAGAGCATAGTAGTCATTCAGCATACATAAAACTTACCTTTGTATCTATATAGGTGTCCAGTAAATTGCTGGGTTCTTATCATGCGAAACCATTTAACCTGGCTTGCGTACATCAATATGAATAAGTAATTATATTTATTCTAATGGAGGATCTAATGTCTGAAGAAAATAATTTTGAAAATGATGAAAATGAAATAATGAAGCGTGGTAAGAAAACAAAAGATGATGATGTATTAAGCGCTGTTGCCTGGGCATTTATATTAATTTGGGCGGGAATTGTATTTTTGGCAGCCAACCTGGGATGGTTTGCTGCACTTGGATTTAATATAGATACCAATTGGGCATTTCGTTCATTTAGTGACTGGCATAACTTCGGGGTATGGAATCTCGTTGCACTTGGTGCAGGCGGGATTGTTCTGATTGAATTTTTTATCCGATTGCTTGTGCCGAAATTTCGCCATCATATAGCTGGTTCATTGATTGGCTCTGCAGTTTTAATTGGAATTGGATTAGGTGGGTGGCTCAACTGGGATTATTTGTGGCCGATTTTTCTAATTGCGATAGGGATCAATGCGCTCGTTGCAGGGTTAAGAAACAGATAATATTGATAAATTATAAATAGCCGGCACAATGAACGGCTTCAAATAACAGGACACAATATAAAAACACCTCACGTAGAATAGATACGGGAGGTGTTTTTTCTTCACACGTCGGTCAAGTAGTTGTTATTCCTCGTCAGATCTCATGGAAAGAACTGCCAGCAACCAGCATACAAGATGATTGTTTCAAGGTGTAGATCTTTCCCCAGTTCGGAAGGCCGGGTTATCTGAATAAGCCGTTCCAATAAAAATTTTTGCGCTGCTTTCTGGTTTTCCAATGATCGATATCAGGGGGCAGTAGTCGTGGTTTACTTTTTAGTATGCTGGCTTGTTATATCCTTTTGGTTTATAAAAATTTCTCTCGTAAAAAAGGGATAATTACAATATTAATTGGTTAACGGAAAACATTTGAAAACCTAATGAAAAAAGGGGTTTGAGAGGGATCAGGAATACAGCCTGGCGCGTTTATCGTAGGTTAATAGCCGGTCAATAAACGTGGATTGATTTGCCTGATGTTTAGGTTGTTCGCGCATGACGATGCCTATCATTGTTGCGCCGGTCCGCTGGAATTTGTCAATGATTGCGCGGGATGTGTCCGTTTTGTTATATCCCGGATGAATGAGAAGGACCACGCCGTCAACTTGAGCCGCTAATGAAGTCGCTTCCGAGAAAAAGAAAGGGGGTCCATGAATGATGATCTTGTCAAATTTCTCTTTCAAAATTTGCATAGATTCTTTCATTTTTTTGGAATTGAATATATCGAAACAGTTAATAGGAAGCCTACCGCTTGTTAGGATGGACAAGCAGTCTGCTTCACGATTATGCATTACTGCTAATGGTGAACGGTGATTCTGCAAAATATCGCTTAACCCCACCCTGTTGGGAAGCTGAAAAAGGGTGTGAATGATTGGCCTGCGAAGATTCGCATCTACTAAAGCCACCCTTTTTCCATTCTGGGCTATCATTACGGCCAGATCCGCGGCAACAGAACTGTTGTCAGTAAACGAGCGTGTATTAGTGACTAAGATGGTTTTAATCGATTTTATTTTCTGTGTTTGTTCCATAAAGCAGCCTCAAAGACTGTGTAATTTAAACTGCTCCATCCGAAAAATCATTGGTTGGCAATCAACCTTGGATGAAATTGAAAAATATTTTAGAAACTTATATTTGAGCGAGCTGTGATGCGAAATCTGCTAGTGACAAGCCCTTTAATGATGAAAGTTCACTTTTTTCTTTCGATGAAAGATTAAAAGACTCACCATTAAATCCACGTGATACTGCTTGGCTGGGATCATCGAGGAGCATTTCTCGGAATTTCCGATTTATGACCGCCGCGCTGAGAATTCGGCTGAATTCAGGATGCATTTTTCGCAAATCTTGATGTGCATTTACATGCATTGCTTTTAACATAGTATTTCCTTTGTTATTTAATTCGGTTGTTTAATGTCGTTTATTTACCGATACCGCCGGTGGCATTGGGTGCGCCAGCGCTGAGGACGAAGAGAGCGATGGTGAGAACTAACACGATCAAACGTCCTTTATTGCCATTGAACATACTTGCCAAGAGGGTGAATTCCTTATTTATCTTTTTCATTTCAATCTCCTTTTTAGTTAATTATTGAATTTGATGTTTATTTACCGATACCGCCGGTGGCGTTGGGTGCGCCAGCACTGAGGACGAAGAGGGCGATGGTTAGGATCATGATAAACAGATGTCCTTTGCGGCTGTGGGCAGCGCTTGAGAGCTGGGTGAAAAACTTATTGATGTGGTACATGAGTATCTCCTTTTCTTTCCAGTATTAGACTTGTGATAATTGGGCGGCGAAATCAGCCAGAGAGGTAGCCCGGATAGTGGATAATCGGACTTTTTCTTCTTTGTTGAGATCAAACTGTTCACCGTTGTAGCCATTCGAGATGGTTTTGACCGGATCGTTGAGCAGCATTTGCCTGAAACGGCTGTTGATAACAGCTGCGGATAGGATTCGGCTGTATTCTTTCTTCCCTGAAACTGTTTTTTCTTGATGATTGAATGCGAGTGCTTGTATCATGGTGACGCCTCCTTAGAATTTTCTTGAGGGCGACCAAGCTCCCAAAGCAGCCAAAACGCCCCCATGCTAATTAATATATCACCAAAACTGAATGCAAGTGGATAACCCATCCACGCGGGGAGGGTAAGCACATCTCCCAGGAACCACAAATTGGTGTCTTCAATTAATAACAGAATGTCTTTTCCAAGCCCGACTCTTTCCCCTAACTCCAGAACCAAATTGCTGTCTGGGGGGATCAGCTTCTGGGCGGCGTATGGCGGGATGGGCATGAACCCGCCATTGAGTGCAATTGCGGTGAAATTGCACAGTAGTCCTAAACCCAACAACCGAAATCCTTTTGCCTTTCTATTGATCAAGACAAAGAGCAATAGAAAAATCTGGGATCCGATCAGAAAAAATGGGATCCAACGATCTGGAATTAGTTTTTGTGTGGGCGTGAAGTAGAAAGCGAAAAACTGCGGAATATAAGCGACAAATACCAACCATAGATGCTGCATATCGATCATACGCATTTGCCCCTTGGTTATTTTCGCCCGCAACAATCCACCTGCCAATCCCAATGCAACAGCGATTAGAAGTACCATGGTCTTAATACACCTTTGCTATCTCCTTTCTTTTTAGGCGGCGGCAGCTAATCATGAGCGTTTATTCTTTTTGCTCAGTAAATAATAATTTCCCAGACACGCCTGCCCCCAACGGGGGCAGGGCATCGGACTTGAGGTAATGGTTCGGAGGGCGAATTCCAAAGACCTCGATACCATATATATAACCAGAGGGTAGGCTTCAAAAGTGGCTTCAAAAATATTGTGAATTCATTTTTTGTTACAATCAAAAACAGATTGCATTCAATTGAAGAAGGGAATAATTCCATGAAAACAAAACTTTCACGTGCTGCCAAGATAATTTATGGGGCGGGGGATTTGGGTTTCAGCCTTACTTCCACAATAGTGGGTGCTTATTTTTTATTTTTCCTTACTGATGTGGTACAGATCAAACCGGCAGTGGCTGGAATAGCCATTTTAATAGGAAAAACGTGGGATTATATCAATGACCCGCTAATCGGCCATCTTTCAGATCGCACACGTTCGCGTTGGGGCCGCAGACGTCCATTCTTGTTGTTTGGCGCGATCCCTTTTGCATTGGCATTCATCATGATGTGGTACACACCGCCATTTACCAGCACAACTGCGTTAACTGTGTATTATGCGGTGGCGTATGTTGTCTTTGATGCCGCTGCAACTTTTGTTTACATGCCTTATTTTGCTTTGACGCCAGAATTAACCGAAGATTATGATGAAAGGACTTCTCTCACATCATATCGGATGTTCTTTTCAATATTTGGGAGTCTGCTCGCGTTTACTGTGCCTTTGATGATTGTAGGCACCTTCACCCCTGAGAATGCTGCGCGGGTATTAACCATGGCGATCGTTTTTGGTGTTATCAGCGCGCTTCCGTTATGGCTGGTATTTTTTAATACCAAAGAACGAAAATCTTTTACCACACAGGAAAGACCAAAAATGATACCCGCTTTGAAAGCAGCCTTCAAGAATCGTCCGTTTGTATTTGGCGCGATCATTTACCTGCTGACATGGATATGTATGGATATTATCCAAGCTATGCTGCTTTTCTTTATCAAATATGTCCTCAAATTAGAGTCCCAGAGTGAGATCATAATGGCGCTCATTTTCGTTACCGCAATTTTCTCTTTGCCGTTATGGGAATACGTTTCCCGAAAATTAGGAAAAAGATATGCGTATGCGATTGGTGTTGCTTTTTGGGCGGTTGTTCAACTTGCGCTTATTTCCGTTGGTTCAACCGTGTCTTTTGGTGTGGTAATTGCTTTGTGCATTTTTGCCGGGATTGGTGTTGGTGCGGCGCATGTACTGCCGTGGTCGATCCTCCCAGATGCGATCGAGTGGGATGAATACCATACTGGAGAGCGCCATGAAGGTGTTTTCTATAGCTTGATCACCTTGATGCAAAAGATCGCGTCATCTGTGGCAATACCATTAACGGCTGTGATGTTGGATGTAACCAACTATGTGCCTAATGCTGCTCAACAACCAGCCAGCGCGGTGATGGGTATCCGCATGCTGGTGGGTCCGATACCGGCGGTCTTGTTGGCGATAGCGATTGTTTTTGCTCTCAAGTATCCGTTGAACAAGGAACAATTTGCGAAAATTGTGAAAGAATTAGAAAAGCGCCGGGAGAGTGTGTGAGCATGGAGGCAATTACAATTCGTCGGGCTGCTTCAAAAAAAGAACTCCGTAAATTCCTGACTTTTCCATGGAAAATTTATAAAAATGATCCCATATGGGTACCGCCCATTTTGGCTGACCGATATAAAGCAGTGGATCCTGAACGAGGGGTGTTCTTCCAGCGGGGAACCGCAGAATTCTTCACTGCCTGGAAGAATGGCGAGCTGACTGGGACGATCTGTACTGCAATAGACTATAAAGCCAATGAGTCAGTGAATAAGAATGAGTGCGTATTTGGTTTCTTTGAGTGTGTCAATGACCGACAGGTAGCTGCCGCTTTATTTAACCATGCGGTGAAATGGGCAAAAGTGCATCAGTTGACCAGTTTGTATGGACCATTTGATCTTGACTATGAAAATGGATACGGTATTCTCATTGAGGGGCGCGACCGCCCTCCAGTTCTTCTGTGCGGACATACGCCAGATTATTATCAGGGATTTGTAGAAGATTATGGTTTCAATCCTGCTCGAGGGGATAATCTTGCGTTTGCGCGGGACTTACGGTCTGACGTGGATGGCCTGGAAAAGATGCAAATATTTGCGGATCGTGTTCGGAAGAGAAAGAAATTCAATGTGCGATGCGCTGATTTTAGCCGGTGGAAAGAGGAGGTAGATCGTGTGTTTGAAATGATCAATCCTTCCCTTCAACACCTAAATGGCCATGTGCCCTGGCAGCGCGAAGCACTGCATGAACTGATGGCTCCTTTTGTAAAGATCGCGGACCAGGATTTGATCTTGTTTGCAGAATTAGATGGAAAGCCGATCGGTTTTTTCCCAGCACTACCGAATTTCAACGAGGCACTCATTCATGCGAATGGGCTTCGGTATCCGTGGGATTATCTGACAGCGTGGCGGCATTCACGCAAACACCCAAAAAGCGCGGCGATCAAAAGTGTGCTTGTGCTTCCGGAATATTGGGGCAGCGGCGTGGCGATCTTGATGTTTTCGGAGATGGCAAAAGCCCTACTTGCGAAAGGGTACGATTGGGCCGACCTCTCGCTAACATCAGCTGACAATCCTCGTACTCCGGCGCTAGCTGAACGGATAGGAGCAAAGATCTATAAACGCTATCGTGTATATCGATTAACATTTTGATTAATATGATGCGGATTAAAAATTGGTCGATCATCCATGTTTGTATGCTGCATTTTTTTGTGGCTTGCAGTAATGCCAATATTCACCATGTTCCTGAAGAAGATGTGGTAGGAACGCTGGTTGTGCAAACCATGGAAGCATATCAGGTGCAGCTAGAGTTGACTGTTACCGATCAACCAGAGGAGCAATATCTGGAGGAAGGACCATCTGTTGAAGTGACTCAGCAGATGAGTAGTGCGGCAGATGAACAGAATTTAGCCGATCCTGGAGTGAATGAGGGTGGGGGAAGCATTCCAGAATCGCATTATATCTGGGATATCTGGGGCCACCGTCAATATTTTGGCATTGGGTGTGAAACGTCCGCCGCGGTTGATTGGGCAGACTGTTTTGGCGTGACGGTCAGCGAATTCAATTTCCAACTT
Source organism: uncultured Pelolinea sp. (assembly GCA_965195205.1). Taxonomy (GTDB): domain Bacteria; phylum Chloroflexota; class Anaerolineae; order Anaerolineales; family Anaerolineaceae; genus Pelolinea. The sequence goes on from CBDAFG010000005.1 coordinate 6,623, forward strand.
CGCCTGCCGATCTCAGATAACCCCGACCTGGGATTTGTGGGCAGCGTAAATGGTCCGTGGGGGCAGGTACCGCCATATGCTTATGGGGTGCATGCTGCTCCGATCGCGGCGGTTCTGCAGGAATACTACGGGATGCAAGCTCTGCGGGGATGAAAGGTTTCACTATTGAACAGATCAAGCAGGAGATTGCCTCAGGCCAGCCAGTGATCGCGTGGGTGATTGGTAACTGTGTGGGCGGCATACCATATGAATATATTGATAAAGAGGGAAATGCAGTGATAGTGGCGGCTTATGAGCATGTGGTCATTTTAACGGGTTATGATGAAGAATCTATCCGCTATATGAACAATGGAAAATTTTTCGATATCCCTACTAAAAATTTTAAAAACACCTGGTCAGTTCTGGGTAATATGGTGATATATCTGGCGGATTGAATTATTTGTGAACTGTGCGTATGTTTTCACTCCTGTCTTTAAGGAAGATGTTGAAGAAGATAGATATCACGCTGACAATGAGCGCACCCATCAGTGCAGACCAGAAACCATCCACATAAAACCCGACCCCAAGTATTTCAGCAATGCGAGAGGCAAGCAGGAAGGAAGCTCCATTGATGACGAGGACAAAGATGCCCAGGGTGAGGATGATCAGCGGGCAGGACAGAAGTTTGAGCAGAGGGCGGATGACCGCGTTGACCAACCCAAGAATTAGTGCCATCATCGCATAAACCATCCAGGCATTGGGATCTTCCACGCGGATACCAGGTACGAGGTAGGCTGCCGCGAAGAGTGCCAGAGTGGAGACTACCCAGCGAATTAAGAGTTTCATGAGCCATTCCTTAATATTAGATCGATAATCTTAGTATAGCGGAAATATCTCCAATTTCACAAAGAAGAGTGATGAAGGGGTGGTTTCACTTGACAAAACATGACAAAACTTGACAATTGAAAAAGTTTCGCTATAATATCGTAAGGCGATATCGTGAGACGATAATGAAAGACCCATTGTTGCACGACCTGTAGCTTGGGTTCATCCGCATCCATATTCTCTACCATGCTGGCAAAGAGCGTGTGTATGGTACGGCATTGATGGAGGAGCTGGCATGCCACGGATAGCAGGTAGGGTTGGAGACAGTGATGTTAGCCTCAGTGTTGATGGCTATGTGGCTGCGTGGTGAGAAACACGGACTAAAAGCTTGAAAATTGTTGTTTGAGGAGGAAACTCTCATCTAATTTGAGTACCATTCTGTAGAATTGGATATTGCGGTTTTCCTGTAATACATTAGGATAGGCGACTCCCAACAGCTACTCTTATATGTTGAGGTTACTAACCAATAGCAACCTATATTGTTAGAATTCAGGGAGTAAAATAATTATTGAATTTTTAGAAGTAACTATATTTTGATTAGTGAGTTTTGCATTGAAAGATGTTACGATTCTTTGCTGAAGAACCATAAGCTCTGGTAGGTTTTATTTTAGTTGAAATCAAAATTAAAATCACTGTAGTATATAGCTTTCATTCCAATCACATACTTAGAATTTCGTGAAATTCGAAACCCTAAATCTTGATTTATTTGGCAAGCCTTTGAAATATTTTCATTGTTGTACTTAAGTTCAATCACAATTTTATTCTCAGAAAAGGAAAATGCATTAAAAAACTTCCTGTCAATACTTTTATAGGTGATGTTTTTATCAAGAGTTATTCGAAAATTTCCATCACTTGATAAAAAATAACGGCGTAAATATGAATTGAAAAGACTGGGAATTTCAACGGATAACTCATTAAGAATGATTTCGTAATTTGGTGTTTGCGCTTGTTTACTGTTTTTAATTATCTCCAGATATTTATCATAATCAAACGTATTGTTAAATTTAAACCCAGGTAATGCGTAGTATTCTTTATATCCCAATTCTCCATGCTTGATTTTGTATTCTAGGATTGGTTCCCCGGCCACAAAATCATCACCGTACCATCTGATCCTATGTTTAATTCGGTTTTGAAGCCCTTTTAGATTATCTTTCAGGTTTTTAAAGGTCATGGTATCTAGGTAGATATTATTTACTCTTCTTTCAGTAAATATTTCGGAGAAAAAATATTTTGACATCATTATTTTATTGTAGACTGAATCTATTAACGCTTCAGGGAATACAAATTTATTTTCATGTCTCATTGAATTGGTTCACCGTTGATCATTTTTTCGAATAATAAACTTTCCTTTGCGGCTGATCTCGGTAAAATTATTTGGCCATCAATGATTAGGGTTGAATTCTCTTGGATTAGATAATCCAAATCGATCTTGTCTTTCAAGGTGAAATTATTAATATCAATAGTGGCGGGACCATATTCTGGCTTTTTCTCATAAAGTGTGATTCCAATTTTCGAGTTTGAAATAGAAATTTTATCTCCACTGATATTCGATAGATCTTTGCTTGCAATCCCAATTATCGCTTCGTTAATATTTAAATTTGAAATTACTATCAAGCTGTTCTCTCCACCGCTTAAAGCTTTGTCACCAATAAAATTCATTTTTGTGTTATAAATTTCTACTTTTGAAGCAGAAATATCAACCGCATCATTTCCCGTGTTCTCAAACACACAATCTAAAATTACTCCTGTGCAAAAATCTACATCAAGAGCATCAGAGAACGTGCTATCGAAAAAACTATTAGTAATTTTAAATTGAGACCGAACAATATTCAGCCCATCCTCGTTTAAGTTATTTTCAAATCTACTATGATCGATATTTACGTTTGATTCATAGAACGTAACTGCGCCTGTTAAAGCCCACATCCCGCTCATTGGAGCATCTAAACCATCAAAAACTACATAAGAAATATTAGATGTTTCATTAGCTTGCAAAATAAAAATTCCTCTTCCCGAGCCATCACTTGTATAAATTTGTATGGGATTCAATACACTACCTTCAAGTTGAACTGGAGTTCTGGCGATGATATAAGCCTGATTAATAAGATTAATATTTTGACCAGCAAAGACTCGCAGCTCTTTACCACTTGGGATAAATAAGGGTTTATTGATCACAACATCTTTAGTATCAAAGTAGATGTATTGGTCATTTTCTGCAATAAAATCGAATTCTGCTAAGTTGTCTTTTGTTCGAATAGCAGTACCGTGAAAAATCTTGTCGTCAATTAGCTTGAACGGAAACATAGGTGCTTGTTGGATCACCCCATTGTCATATGTGTAGTTGATATATATTTTCAATTTATCTGCTAGAAATTTTTTATCGACATTATTAATCTTGAAATATCTATAAACAATCGGATCGCTTGGTTTAATAAATGCATTTTCTTCAAAGGGATAAATATATTTGCTATCTTCATTTTGCAAAGAAATTAATTTCACGGGAATATCATTAATGTTAGTAATTCCCAAAGTTAAATTCCCATTTTTATAATCTTCAAAATACACAAGTACCCCTTGAATAACATAGGGGTCCCCTTTTTCTTTGGTGAAAAAAACAGCCTTTTGAGAATTTACAATTATTTCTTCTGTATTGTTAGAGTCCGATAAAAAATCATTTCTAATGGACACATAATAATTGAAAGCGTAATTGGCTGTGAACAGCACTCCTCCTAAAAAAACTAGAGTGACGATAGTTATACATATTGATTTCGTAATAATCAATCCCTTATCTAGATTGTGTGTCATCTTTTCTGTAAAATTGATCACAGGTCCTTTCAATTTATTAGATAATACTCTAACTGCTCTCCATTCTCAAATAAATCTTGCCATATTCCCACTCTTCACTAACCTCCATCAGAATTGCTGAGACAA
>CBDAFG010000006.1:0-16752 GCA_965195205.1 uncultured Pelolinea sp.
TTTAAGCATCAATGTGCGCAGATCATCACCCGGTATGTAATCCATGATTAGGTAATCCCGGTTGGTTTTTGAAAAAAAGTCAGAAACTTTTGGCAGGTTTGGGTGGTCAAGCTTGGCTAATATTGTCGCTTCTTGCTTAAATTGTTTTTGTGCCTCTCTATGGAGAACTGAATCTAAAGTCTGATCATGAACAACTTCTTTTAGAGCACATAGTCTCCCACTAAGACGGGTATCTTCCGCAAGATATATGCACCCCATACCGCCCTGCCCGACAATCTTTCTTATCAGATATCGGTTTCGGATCAATTCATCTTTCTTTAGCAGTAAAGGCATAATTGTTTATTCACGCTTTTAATGAGATTTGCTATATTATACTTCTATGAGCGAGTTTAAATATTGATGAATCAGACCAACCAGAATATTCCGATCTTATTTGCACATGATGGCCCATTGAAAGGGAATAATTGGGTTGTCAAAAAGGAGTTAGTTGTTGGGCGAGATGCGAATTGCGATATCACTATTTCTGATAGACAAGTATCTCGTTTCCACGCAAAATTTGAGATATCAAAAGATAGGCAAGTTCGAATCGTTGATCTAGATAGTAAAAACGGAACCTACGTGAACGGTGAACGCATTAACCACCCATGTGTTTTGGGGGATGGTGATGCCATAAAAATTTCATTGATACAAGAATTGGTATTTGTCAGCTCGGATGCAACACTACCCCTGGATATTAGAACGATTCAACCTAAAATTAAAACCCAGAAATTGTTTCTTGACGAGAAAGCAAGAAGGATTTGGATAGGTGAAAAAGAATTAATACCTCCTTTATCCGTTTCACAATATAAATTGCTTACTCTTCTATATCAGTTCGAAAATACGGTTGTCTCTCGTGAAAAGATTGTGCAAAGAGTGTGGGGGGAAGATGAGGCCGTGGGTGTCACAGAACAAGCACTAGATGCGCTTGTAAGGCGTCTGCGAACGCGTCTTATGAAGAATGACCCTACACATGAATATATCGTTACAATCCGTGGTGTTGGTTATATTTTTAAAAACGATTCTTTCGAGACTTAATCTGCTTCCATTTTCTTCTTCATGGAGTGTCTTAAAACCGCCTTGTGAACTGTTCTAACTTTTTCTAATAGTTCAGGTTGGTTATTTTGTTTTTGTACTTGATTGACGATGTTGTTCATAAGATCTAAAAATGCCTGGTTTATATTTGTGCTATTCTCCGAAATTAATCGATCAAGATCATCCTTGTCTTTAAACTCGAGAAGGTTTTCGAAAAACTTAATTTCTTCGGCTGGCGCAGATGCTTTTTCGATGACGATCAAAATCCGTTCTAATTTTTGAATACGATCAAGGTCTCCATCCTTCCGAGCTGCAGATAATTCAGCTTGCAGCACTTGAATAAAGAAATCATTGATACCGGGGAAGTTTTTCTCAAGTTCTTCTTCGATTTTTTCTACCGAAACAATCTTTTTTAACAATTGTTTTGCTTCATTCATTTGCTCTTGGAATTGCCTGTCTATTTCCTGTGTGATCTTTAGTAATTTTTCGCGCAATTGTGTAAGCTCTTGCTTTTTGTCTTTCTCTTGTGTTGAATCGATCTTTTCACTTAATAACTGGAAAAAACCATAATCAAGACCAGAACGCGCAAGACTAGCGGTTGTCGATAATTGAGTTTCTGATGACGCATTCTCTAGTATTTCTAGTAACTTTTCTCTTGTTAATCCATCTTTGCTTGCTTCTTGTAAAGATTTGATCGCGGAATTAGTTTCTTTCGCCTGGGCAAACAACTCTTGCCCAACTGGTGTATTTTCAAAAAGATCCTGCTGTAGTTCAAGAAGCGGTTTTTGCGAATTATCATCTCCCTGTGCCATCGCGGATTCTACGATCCTGGATAGGATTGAAAAGAAGTTTACATCGATAATTTCTTTTTCCTGCTCAAAAATCGCTAAACGTTTTTCCTTAGGCGTTTTGATTAATCTTTCTAATAAATCGATTCTTTTTTGCTGATCAATAATCATTTCTTTGGTAATTCCATCAGCTTCCAGAATTTTTTCTATCATTGTTTGAAATGTAAACATGCTTTGTGGCTGAAGTAAATATGCTTTACGCTTTTCTTGAGGAATTTCATTCATGATGCGATTGATCAATGGGCCCATTTGCTTTTCCTGTTCATTAATTGGAGTATTGAGGTCAGGAGGGAAAAAGGTTAATAGTAAGTCTTTATCAGGATCGTGATAGATAATTGGTACTGCCAACATTCCTTGATATCCGCAAGAAGGACATTGAAAGAAATTTGATGTATTAGACAAGATTTTTTGTTTTGCTAATGGGTCTTTTCCTAAATCAAAGACCTGTTGAATCTCAACAGCAACTGGCTGTCGGCAGGTAGGGCATGATGTTTGTGTTCTCGCCATTTCTTATACTCTTTTCTTTTTCAATTTATTGTTTATTATTAGTTGGTTTTTTATTTATGCACGTGGCAAAGAGAAGCAAATTTTTGCGCCATTCCCATGTTCTGTGTCGACCCACATTCTACCTTTATGGGCATCAATAATTGCTTTTGCCAAATACAATCCTAATCCGGCGCCTTTCTTATTTCGTAATGCGTCTGCAGATCTGTAAAAGCGATCAAAAACAAAGGGGAGATCCTGTGGGGCAATACCTGGTCCCTCGTCACTGATACAAATAATCAGAATATCTTTTCGTGTACCACCGCTGATGAGAATTTTTCCCTTATCGGAATACTTTATAGAATTAGAAATTAAGTTGATGAGCACTTGTTCAATTCTGGACTCATCCGCAAAGCATACTGGAAAATCATCAGGAAAATTAACGATAATTTCGTGATCTTTTGTTTGAGTTTGAAATTTATTAGCTAATCTTTTAGAGATACTGGGCAAAAATATTTCAGACTTTTTTAATGTCACGCCACCCGCCTGAAGTCTTGTTGCGTCTAATAAGTTCTCAATCAGTTGACTCAATCGGTCGGCTTCCTCTTCAATGATTGTAAGGCTTTCGTTATAGAAATCGCTATCCCATTTGGCATCATCCCGTAGCAGCGTGCAGACATATCCTTTAATCAAAGCCACTGGTGTCTTTAATTCATGGCTGATTACAGAAATGAAAGTGCTCTTCATTTCATCCGCCTGACGGAATCGGGTGATATCACGGACCGAAGCGATAATACTAAGAAGAATACCTTTAGGAGAGAGTAATGGTGCGTATGTGATTCCTACTGGAAGCGAAGGTGAGCCTTTTCTTTTTAGATCACCTTCTACATATAATTGTGCATGTGGGGTTAGGGGCCAACCGCCAGCGATTGCGTCTTCTAAAGTTAATTCCCGTGTAAGTTTTTCAAGTTGAAGAACATCCCCATGAATTTTCCCTTGAATTTCCTCAGCTGGCGCGCCAATCATACGTGAAAATGCAGTGTTGCATCTTTCTATCACTTGGTTAGCGCTAATTAGTAATATTCCATCAGCTGCACTATCTAGAATTGCATCCAAGCGTTGTTTGTTTGCGGAAACAGTTGTGTAAAGCTGGGCGTTCCTCACAGCAATGGCTGCTTGGTTTGCAAAACTACTAAGAATGTTTTTGTCATTTGTAGAGAACATTCCCGGATATCCGCGAAATATAAAAATCAAACCGACCACTCTTTTTTGAGTGACCAATGGCAGCCCAACACCACTTAATAAACCAAGCGTTGTGTCAAAAGTAAATTTCCTTAAAATTCGATTGACTTCCGGTATTTCAAATTGCTCTGGATTTTCACTGTCTGGTATTTCTTTTAGAAATGGTGTTAATTCTTTAATAAAAGCAGGCGAGATCCCTTCAGATACTTGTAACTGCCAACCGCCATGTTCTCCTCGAAGGAGGATTAAACCCGCCTGTCCAGATAACATTTCAATTGAAATCTTAAGTATGCGCTCTAATAGTGCGTCTAGGTCAAGCTCTTGTGTGAGCGCCCTTGAGATTTCTAATAAATAATCGCGTTGTCTTACTCTAAGGTCAGGTAGCATTCTCTTTTTATATCAAATATAAATATGTAATTTATTAATATTTTCTCAAAAAAACCTATATTTATAATAGGGTATCATAAAAATATTTCTCGGATTTGGTTAGTCCTGAGTTGGATACGAACAATAGGATAAAAGATACACGGAATGTTTGAATAACCAACGTCGAAACCAATCATAATTTCCATGAAATTATTATAGCGTGTCTTGCAGCCGATTGACTATTGAAAGAAAGACTGCTATTATTTTTTTGCATGTCCAGAAAAAACACATACTTCAAAGATAGATTAAAGAATATTCTCTCCCAAATTCGTAGATGGTTAACTCCAGGGATTGGCATTAAAAGGTGGCTGGTAGTCGTTTTATTAGGAACCACTTTAATTGCTTTGGGTTTGGCATTCTTTGCGCTGGATATTTATAGAGACACATCTGTAGGGTGGGTTCGAAAAGCTTTAATGACGATCTCCCTTTCCAGCTATCCGAGATGGCTGCGGGCAATGATCTATGGCGTTGTTGGTGTTGTAATTTTGTTTATTGGATTAATAGAGCTGAACAGATCAGTCTTGAAACCCTTTTTAAAACCTGGTCAACCATTATTGGATACTCTTTCCACTTACCGGCGACGGCAAAAAGGTCCTAGGATCGTTGCGCTTGGAGGAGGGACAGGGTTATCTTCACTACTTAGAGGACTGAAAAAGCACTCACATAATTTAACAGCAATCGTGACAGTTACAGATGATGGCGGCTCTTCAGGTGAATTACGCAAGAACTTGGGCATTCTTCCACCCGGTGATATTCGGAATTGCCTAACTGCTTTAGCAGATGACGAAGAGATGTTATCGCTTGTGTTTCAGTATAGATTTGGTGAAAGAGCAGGAGTTAATGGTCATTCACTTGGAAATCTTTTTATCAGTGCCCTCGCTGATATTACAGGGAGTTTTGAAGAAGCAGTAGCCGAATCCGGACGAGTTTTGGCTGTTAAGGGACGTGTGCTTCCCGCAACTCTGCATGATGTCAAATTGGTTGCGGAAATCAATTTGCCAGATGAGGGCAGAGAAATAAATGTGGTTGGAGAAAGCACAATCCCAAAAATTGATGGAAAAATAGAACACATTTGGATTGAACCCAGCAACCCACTTCCTTTCCCGCCAGCTGTGCAGGCGATATTAAATGCAGATTTAATTATTATTGGGCCTGGAAGCCTATACACCAGTGTGATCCCTAATCTGCTGGTTCCAGGATTGGCGGATGCGATAAGATCTAGTAGAGCTTTGAAATTCTTTGTGTGTAATGTTGCAAACCAGGAAGGGGAAACCCTTGGATATACTTGGAGTGACCATATTCAAGCGATTGAGAAACATGTGGAAGACCTTCATATTGATATCATTCTCTGTGATTCTGATTCTCACTTAAAAATGCCAATAGGTGTTGAAGCCGTTCTTCCCGACCCACAATTTGAGGAACAACATTCCGTGTATTTTGCGTCAATTGCAGATGCTGGAAATCCTTGGCGCCATGATCCGGAAAGGTTGGCTGAGGTTATTACAGATCTTTACCATGAGCGAACAGGTCCACTTGTAAATAACAACAGTTATGACCTTGGTTAGGCGGAATATTTAAGTTGTTTTTACGTGGTAAAATTTAAAGAATTATTGGAGGTAGGTAATGACTGTAAAAGTTGGTATTAATGGGTTTGGCAGAATTGGACGCCAAGTATTTAAGGCAATTAATGAACTACATGGAAGTGAATTAGAAGTTGTCGCAGTTAATGATCTTTTTGATGTTAAAATGAATGCACATTTATTCAAGTATGATTCAAATTATGGAATCTATGACGGGACAGTTGAAGTTAAGGGAAATGAACTTGTTATAGATGGAAAACCAATAAAGGTGTTTGCTGAGAGAAATCCGGGGGATCTTCCTTGGAAAGATCTTGGTGTTGAGATTGTAATTGAATCAACTGGAATTTTTAGAGATGCAATTGGTGACCCAAATGGGAAACCTGGTGCGAATGTTCACATCAAAAGAGGCGGCGCAAAGAAAGTTATTATCAGTGCCCCGGCGAAGAATGAAGACCTAACAATAGTGCTAGGTGTGAATGATGATGAATACGATTCCTCAAAACATCATGTTCTTTCGAATGCATCCTGCACAACAAACTGTTTAGCACCCGCAGCAAAAGTTGTAAATGATCTATTTACCATCAAGAGCGGTGCAATGACCACTATTCACTCTTATACGAATGACCAAATGATCTTGGATTCCGGGCATTCAAAACTAAGAAGATCACGTGCAGCAGCGATTAATATTATCCCTACAACAACCGGCGCGGCAAAAGCGGTGGCTTTGGTAATTCCTGAATTGAAGGGTAAATTTGATGGTTATGCTTTGCGTGTTCCGACCCCAACAGTTTCCATTGTTGACATGGTTGTAAATATTGAAAAATCTACCACAAAAGAAGAACTTAATGATGCTTTCATCAAGGCATCTGAGACTTATCTAAAAGACATTTTAGGAGTCAGTACGGGTGAATTTGACCAACCATTGGTATCAATGGACTTCAAAGGTGATCCGCGTTCTTCAATTGTTGATCTTGAATCGAATATGGTGGTTGGCGGAAATCTTGCTAAAGTTGTAACCTGGTATGATAATGAATGGGGCTATTCATGCAGAACAGCAGACCTGGCTGCGATGATTGCAAAAACACTTTAGATATTTCGAGGGTAAATTAAAAGACGTAATCTGAAAATAGATCAACCTAGATTGCGTCTTTTGTTATTTGATGAAGAGGTAAGAATGTTCAATAAAAAAACCGTAAGAGATATTGATGTAAAGGGTAAACGTGTCTTAGTGAGGGTTGATTTCAATGTGCCTATAAAAAATGGGAAGATAACTGATGATACACGTATACTAGCTGCTTTACCAACAATTAAATACCTGCTCGATGAGGGAGCATCACTTATTTTGTGCTCCCACCTTGGGAGACCAAAAAAAGGACCAGAACCTGCTTTCAGTCTTAAACCAGTCGCGGAATATTTGGACACATTAATCAGTGAGAAAGTTTATTTTGCCGTGGATTGTATCGGACCTGTTGCTGAAGATGCAGTAAAAAAATTGGATAAAAGGGAAGTTTTGGTTTTGGAAAATACCCGATTTCATGACGGAGAGAAAAAGAATGATCCTGAAATGGCTAAGGAACTCGCATCTTATGCTGATGTATTTGTGAATGATGCTTTCGGAACTGCTCACCGGGCTCATGCATCAAATGTGGGTATATCCGAGTATCTTCCAGCTGTTGCCGGATTATTACTAGAAAAGGAAATTGAATATTTAGACCAAACAATTGAAAAACCGGTAAAACCTTTTGTCGCAATTTTCGGTGGTGCTAAAGTGAGCGATAAGATAAATGTAATCAAGAACCTGTTAGAAAAAGCAGATACAGTGTTAATAGGCGGCGGAATGGCAAATACATTTTTCAAAGCACAGGGGTATCCTGTCGGTGATTCTTTAGTTGAGGATGATGCGTTAGAAGTCGCAAGGGAATTAGTGAAATCGGGTGGGACAAAACTCAGACTCCCAGTTGATGTTGTCATCGCTGATGATTTTAATGATGGAGCGAAATTCAAGGTTATGCCTGTAGGCCCTGTACCCGAAGGGTGGAGAATCCTTGATATCGGGCCGCAGACAATTGAAAAATTTAACAAGGTAATATCTGAAGCTGGCACAATTGTATGGAATGGTCCGATGGGGGTTTTTGAAATGCCGAATTTTGCAAAAGGAACATTTGAGATAGCAAATGGCGTTGCAAATAGCAAGGCGATAAGTATTATTGGTGGAGGAGATTCCGCATCAGCGATTAAAAAATCTGGTTTAGCGGACAAGATCAGCCACATTTCAACTGGTGGGGGCGCTTCCCTTGAAATGCTTGAAGGAGTTCAACTCCCAGGTCTTGTTGCTCTTGAGGAAAAATAAACGAAAATATTTTCAAAAATAAATCAGTGTTTCAGCTTGGGATTTTGTTCTGGACTTTTTATTGACTGTTTAGTAAAATATATGGTCTTGAGTAGAATTAATACCGGAGGAAGTTTTGGCAAACATAAAGTCTGCAATAAAAAGAAATCGGCAAAATAAAAAACGCCGTATACATAATCGGGTTTATCGGGGAAGTGCACGTACGCAAGTCCGCAACGCCCGTAACGCGATTGTTGCTGGTGATAGGGATGTAGCTGTTGAGGAAGTTAATAAAGCGATTGTAAAACTCGATCGCACGGCAGCAAAGGGCATTATTCACAAGAATAACGCGGCAAGAAGAAAAAGTCGCTTGATGAAACAATTAGCTTCATTAGATAAGTAATCCGAATCATTCGATTGAGTTAAAATAACGGGAGATTAATCATCTTCCCGTTTTTTTATTTTATAAAGGCAGAAAAATATGTTTGAAAAAGAACAAAATGAAATTCAGGAACAAATTGAAAATATTCTTGAAAGTAAAGATATATCTAAACAACCGTTTAAATGGGTTTGGATACCTTTTAGCGGACACTGGGGAATTTCTACCTCATTCTTTTCAATCGCTTCCTTCGAAGCTAGAAAGCAAAAAGGAATAAATGTTCGCCAGCGTGCTATAGAAATTGCAGATCAAATTGCAACAGTGCTTAAGTTGCCATCTGCATTTGAAAAAGCAGAAGCAGTTAATGGATATTTAAATCTTTATTATGATTCTGCTGTATTCGCGAAGCGAGTAATTGACGAAGCAATAAATAAAGGAGATAGGTTTGGGTGTGGGTATTCAACGGGCAAGAAGGTCATGATCGAGTATTCCCAACCAAATACTCACAAGGCTTTCCATGTTGGGCATCTTAGAAATATGGTTTTAGGCTCATCTATTTGCGAAATACTTGAGTTCTCTGGGGTTGATGTTGTGCGAGCAAACTATATTGGGGACATTGGGTTACATGTGATTAAATGGCTGTGGAATTATTTAGAATTTCATAGTGGAGAGATACCTCCACAGGAGGGAAAGACCCGATGGATGGGGGGATTATATGCTGAGGCAGCTAAGAAGATTGATGATAATCCAGAGTATGAAACCCAGGTGCGTGAATTATTTAAACTTTGGGATGAAAAAGATTCAGAAATTGTTAAATTATGGAAAAAAACTAGACAGTGGTCATTAGAAGCTTTTGATGAGGTTTATGAATTACTGGGAATTAAATTTGATAAGGTGTATTTCGAAAGTGAACTTGAGGAACCGGGAAAAGTAATTGTCGACCAATTGATAAGTGATGGTATTGCTCAAGATGAACGTCCGGAAGGTGCGGTCATTGTTGATCTCGATGCAATTTTAGGCACTGAAGAAGAATATCGTGTGTTGGTTATATTGCGATCTGATGGCACGTCTCTATATCCAACGAAAGATCTCCCTTTAGCAATTATGAAATTTTCTGAATTTGACCTGGATAGATCAATATATGTGATAGATGTTCGCCAATCACTGTATATGAAGCAAGTCTTCAAGATACTTGACCTGATGGGAAATAAATGGGCAAAGGACTGCTACCATTTGGCATATGAGATCGTAAATCTTCCTGGTAACGTGACGATTGCATCCAGAGAGGGAACAGTCGTCTTACTAGAAGATTTAATTTCTGAGGCGGAAAAAAGAGCCTATAAAATTGTTGAAGATAAGAATGCAGGTTTAGGTGAAAACTTAAAAAAGGATATTGCACAACAAGTGGCGATTGGGGCGATTAAATATTCTCTTCTATCTAGAGATAATACGAAGGTGATCACGTTTGACTGGGAAGCTGCAATGAACGTGAATGGGCAAGCAGCACCTTATATTCAATACGCAGCAGTAAGGGCAAATAGCATACTTAGAAAAGTGCATTTTTCCCTTCCAGAAAGCAAGGATATTGGATATAAACTATCAGAAGATGAAATTGGGCTGATCGATTTACTTGGACGATTTCCTGAGGAAGTTCAAAGGTCAGCCAAAGACCTGCGGCCGCTTCTAATTGCGAATTATTCTTTTGAGGTTGCTCGGGCGTTCAGTAATTTCTATAATAAATGCCCAGTACTAAGTGCGGATGAAAAAATTAAAGAATTTAGGTTGCGTCTTGTGGCGGGGACAAAACAAGTCATCATTAATAGTCTCAGCCTGCTGGGAATAAAAGTGCCTGAAGTTATGTAAATAATTTATTAAGGAGATTTTAATGGCAAGAATTCGAACAATCATTATGGGAGCGGCTGGAAGAGATTTTCATAATTTTAATGTTTTTTTCCGTAACAATCATGATTATGAAGTGGTTGCATTTACTGCAACCCAGATACCAAATATTGAAGGCCGGAAATACCCTAAAGAACTTTCTGGCTCGTTGTATCCTGAAGGGATTCCCATTTATGCGGAAACAGAGTTGATTGATCTAATCAAAAAAAATAACATCGAACAAGTTGTTTTTGCATATAGTGATGTTACACATGAGTATGTTATGCATAAAGCTTCTTTGGTTTTAGCTGCTGGTGCGGATTTCCGTTTGATGGGTATAGGTAGCACTCAAATAAAATCAAATAAACCCGTTGTTACAGTTTGTGCTGTGCGGACAGGTTCTGGGAAAAGCCAAACCACTCGACGTGTTTCCAAAATACTTATCGATTTGGGCTACAAAGTTGCTGCAATTCGCCATCCGATGCCTTATGGCGATTTAGTGAAACAGAGAGTTCAGCGGTTTGCATCTTATGATGATCTGGATAAGCATGCCTGCACTATTGAGGAGCGGGAGGAGTATGAACCGCATCTTGATAATGGTGTTATCGTATATGCGGGAGTAGATTATGCGGACATTTTAGCTCAAGCCGAAAAAGAGGTTGACATTGTTTTATGGGATGGCGGGAATAATGATTTACCTTTTTTCGTTTCTGACCTTGCTATTGTAGTTGCTGACCCACATCGCCCCGGGCATGAAACTTCATATCATCCTGGTGAAACCAATGTAAATCTGGCTGATATTTTTGTGATCAACAAAGTTGATACTGCAGATCCTGAAAGCGTAATAAAAGTAAGAAAATCACTTAGAGATTTGAATCCAGATGCAGTAGTAATTGAAGCTGCATCACCGCTTTTTGTCGATAAACCAGAGGAGATAAAAGGTAAGCGGGTTCTTGTTATTGAAGATGGTCCAACCCTGACACATGGGGAGATGAAATATGGTGCTGGGTGGGTAGCGGCGCGGCGATTTGGGGCGTCATCGATTGTTGACCCGCGTCCTTATGCTGTAGGATCAATCGCAAAAACTTATGAGAAATATCCCAACACAGGCCCTATTCTTCCTGCGATGGGATATGGAGATGCGATGATTTCTGATCTAGAAAAAACCATTAATCGCGCTGATGTTGAAATGATTATTTCAGCAACACCAATTGATCTTACGCGGATCATTAAAGTAAACAAACCAATGCAGCGTGTACGATATGAACTACAGGAGATTGGACAGCCAACCCTAAGAGAATTACTAGAAAAGAAATTTGGTAAAAGATAACTAATACAGGTCTTCGTTTTCTTAACGAAGACCTTTCTGTTAATATCGTGACCTGCTTTATAATTAGTTCATGTTTATTGATGAAGTGGTCATTGAAATCCAATCCGGAAAAGGCGGTGATGGTATCGTCCATTTTCGGCGGGAAAAATATGTTAACCGCGGTGGTCCTGATGGCGGAACTGGAGGGAAGGGGGGCGATGTTGTTTTTAGGGTGAACCCTCACTTGAATACTTTAGAAAAGTTTCGGCATCAAACAATTTTCATAGCGGAAAATGGCAGGCGCGGCGGCGTGAAGAATCAGACTGGACGATCAGCTGAGAACCTTATAATTAATGTTCCACCCGGAACAATTATAAGGGAAGTGGGTACTGGTGGACAAATTGCGGATCTTGTCGAAGAGAATAAAGAAGTGGTTGTTTGCCCCGGCGGCCGTGGTGGCCGCGGAAATACCAGATTTGCGAATTCGCACAACCAGGCACCGCGTATCGCAGAAAAAGGGGTACCAGGGGATGAGAAAACATTGCATCTTGAGCTGAAGTTGATAGCTGATGTTGGCATAATAGGGATGCCTAATGCAGGTAAATCAAGCTTGTTGGCTTCAGTAACCAACGCGAAACCTAAGATTGCCAATTATCCGTTTACAACCCTTGTTCCGAATTTGGGGGTAGCAGTTTTGGATGATGAAATAACGATGATTCTGGCAGATATTCCGGGATTAATTGAAGGGGCTCATACCGGAATAGGTTTAGGGGATACTTTCTTAAAACATATACAACGTACTAAAGTTCTTATTCATTTACTTGATGGATTGTCGTCAGATCAGATGGCGGATTATGCACAGATCAATACAGAACTATCCTTGTTTGATCCCGACCTAGGTAAGAAACCGCAGGTTGTAGCAATCAACAAGATAGATATCCCTGATGTTCGCGAAAAACTGGAAGACATAGAAAAAATTTTTAAAGAGAAAGGAATTGAAGTATCCGTTGTTTCTACAGTAACACATGAAAACACAAAGAAATTATTATGGAGAGCAAAAAATCTATTAGATGAACTACCAGATGTTGAAAAAGAGATTACCTTGCCCGTTTACCATCCCGAATCGAAAGACAAAGAATTTGAAGTAGTTAAGATAGAAAAAGGATGGGTAATCAAAGGCGGATCAATTGAAAGAGCAGCGGAGATGACTTATTGGGAATACTTCGAATCTGTTAGACGATTTCATCGCATCCTTGAATCGATGGGTATCGGTGATGCGCTGCGTAATTCTGGTATTCATGAAGGAGATTCGGTGTTCATTGGCGAGCATGAATTTGAGTGGGCAGATGAATGGAGTAATGCCTAGTGAGCAAAAAACGAATCGGAGTATTCGGAGGTACTTTTGATCCCCCGCATGTAGGGCACTTAATTTTAGCCATGGAGGCATCAGACCAATTAAATCTTGATAAAATCCTTTGGGTTTTAACTCCGGATCCTCCCCACAAACGGGGAAAGAAAGTCACCCCGGTAGATGCCAGAATAAAAATGGTTCAGGTTGCGATTGAAGATAATCTTTGTTTTACTTTTTCGTACGTGGATATTGACCGCCCGGGTCCTCATTATGTACTTGACATGATGGATCTGTTAAGAAATAAACTCCCTGGCAATGATTTGGTTTTTCTCATGGGAGGAGATTCACTCCATGATCTGCCAAAATGGCATAAACCCAAGGGTTTTATTGATGCGTGTGACAAAATTGGTGTTATGCGCCGGCCTGGTGAAAAGATAGAATTTTGCGATCTAGAGGATGCATTACCAGGAATTTCAAAAAAAGTTGAATTTGTTGATGCTCCTTTGCTGGAAATTTCCTCAAACCAGATTCGATATCTAATATCTTCGAAAAAGCCATATCGATATTACTTGCCATTTGAAGTTTATAAAATTATTGAAGAGATGCATTTGTACAAGGACGAACTTGAAGATTAATGATAATGGTTTATAGATGGAAAACCCAAAGGAAAAGATGAAAAAAATTATTGTAATTTTAATGTCAGTGTTTTTATTGTCGAGTTGTATTTTAATACCTGAAAATTTGCCTACATCAATACCTGCATCTTTAACTCCAATTGACGATCCCTCCCCTTCACCCGAGAATACGGAATCGCCTGAACCAAGAGAAACCAATACAACAGCCCCGACAGTTACTTTACCAGCTGAGGATACCAGCATTCCTGATGAAACACCCACGGAGGTACCTACTGAAACGAGCATTCCGCAAATCACTGCCACTCCTTTTCCTTTTATTATTCAATCCGGTACACCTGCTTATATTAAGAATTTTGCCCACCCTTCAGATGGATGTGATTGGCTGGGGGTTGTCGGGCAGGTTTTTGACAGGGACGGGAAGCCATTGATAAATCATGTTGTTATGGTCACGGGGAAAATTGAGGGAAAAATTGTCGACTTTGTTGGTGTAACCGGAGTCCCACAAGCAGACATTTATGGTCCTGGTGGATTTGAAATTCAGATTGCTGATCATGTATTTGCTTCGGAGAAAGCACTTTTTGTTCAAATCTTTAATTTAGATGGCATTCCAATCTCGGATTCTTTTCCTTTTGATACTTTTGCTGATTGCGAAAAGAATCTTGCTATCATTAATTTTTACGCCGCAAAATGAGATGAATTGAAATGATGTCATCATAATCTTGGTTTATTAACGATGTTATGACAAGAAAAAAGAACTATTTTATCATTTCCTTTTTGAGTTTGATAGGATTATCCACGTTATTGGGAATTATTATTGGCGTTAGACTGATTTACCTTTTTGTAGTAGATAGTCCAACTGAGAATTTGGAGCAGGTTGAAGAATTGGATTTTACACAATCCGTGAATAATAGTGAGGGGGAGGGTGCTAATACCCAGAATGAGGAAATTCGGTCTTTTGAGAATGATTCTGAAAATTTTGATCTAACTTTTCAAGATCGGGATTATAAATCAACGCTGAATATTTTAGACACAACAGCTATCTTAGAGAATGATCCAATCGCTCTGGCGGAAAAATATAGAGGGATTATAAATGCACCAGTGATGTTGCTTGAACCACCGATAAACTACATTGATGGAAGATACAAGAATTTCTGGGTGCTTAACGTGGATGATAATGATTACAGGAGTATTGAAGCGAAACTCGTTTACCAGACTCCCCATGTATATTTTTGGATTGAAGAAGGTGTTAATTACACCTATCCTGAAGTTGAAAATTTAATAAATATGTTTGAAAACCAAATTTATCAGCGAAACAGAGATGTATTTGGAAAAGAATGGTCTCCTGGAATTGACAATGATGTCCATTTGACCATTTTATACGCCTACAAACTTGGGAGCGCGGCTGGTTATTTTTCATCCACTGATTCATTGATGCCTGAGATCGAACGATTTTCAAATATGGCGGAAATGTTCTACTTATCAGCAGATCACATCAATTTGGGTGATCATTTTACCTATGGTGTTCTAGCCCATGAATTCCAGCACATGATTCACTGGAATATTGATCGAAATGAAGCATCATGGGTAAATGAAGGATTATCTGAATTGGCTGTTGAACTTAACGGGTTTAATACTGGTGGTTTTTCATTTCTTTTTGCTGCTGACCCAGATCTCCAATTAAATTATTGGCCTGGAAATTATCAAGGTGATTCTACTCCTCATTATGGCGCTTCATACCTTTTCATGAAATATATATACGAAAGATTTGGGTCCGACTTTATCAGTGAATTTGTAATACAACCCGAAAATGGAATGCGGGGTTTAGATGAAGTATTACCCTCAATCTCTGGAGATAACTTACTAACAATAACCACATCTGAGCAAACCTTTCAGGATTGGACGATCGCGAATATTTTACAGGATGATGAATTTGCAAATGGGGTTTATGGTTATGGGAAGGATAGCAGCATCCCTCCTTTTTCCTCAACCGAGATTATCGAATGTGGTTCGGAACCAGTCAGCAGAACTGTTAATCAGTTTGGAACAGACTATGTAGAAATATCATGCGAAAGAAATTATGAAATATCGGTGCGATGGAATCAGGATATCCCTGTTCTTTCAGAAAACCCTAAATCAGGTAATTATTTTTACTGGTCTAATGCTGGTGATGAATCTGGAATGAGATTGTCAAGAAAGTTTGATCTTACGAAGATATCAGGTCTGGCAGAATTATCTTACTGGACATGGTACGATATTGAAGAAGATTACG
Source organism: uncultured Pelolinea sp. (assembly GCA_965195205.1). Classification (GTDB taxonomy): domain Bacteria; phylum Chloroflexota; class Anaerolineae; order Anaerolineales; family Anaerolineaceae; genus Pelolinea. Next base: position 15,801 of record CBDAFG010000006.1, read on the forward strand.
ACTATCTTTATTTAAATGTCTCCGAGGATGGCAAGAACTGGCACAACCTTGAGACCTCTTCCTGTATAAGGGATGACCCGACTGGTTCAAATTTAGGGTGTGGTTATAACGGGAAGTCCGATGGGTGGATTAAGGAAGTAGTTGATTTAAGTGATTATGTCGGAAAAAAGATTCTTGTTGAATTTGAGTATATTACAGATGCGTCTGTTAATGGCGAGGGCTTTCTGATAGACGATGTTGAATTAAATGCAATAAACTATTTTGATGATTTTGAAATTGATGATGGGGTATGGATTGCTGAAGGGTTTGTCCGAATAGAGAATATGCTACCGCAATATTTCGGTATTTCGACAATAGAGAACGACAGGGAACTGAATATTAGTAAATTCTTTTTTAGAAGCCAAGCAGAATTCTCATATATCGTCAAAAATAATGACGAGGAAAAACACGAGATTATTGTTATTAGTGGACTATCTCGTTTTACACATATACCAGCACAGTATGAAATATCAATCTTGCGAATAGACTAATCAGATCGATGAATTCTTGTGGTTCTCAATTTCTTCTAGTAATTCCACTTTTCTTTCTGAAACAGCTGTGCTGATTTGTTTCGCAAGATTGTTAATCCTGGATGACAAAGCCGCTCTTGTTTCCTCGCCGCTTTCTGGTGCCAGCAATATCATAATTGAGCTGCCAACGAAGGCGCCAACAAACGCACCAAAAATGAATCTGCTAAATCTGTTCATGTAAGAGCTCCTTTTGGAAGAAATAATCAATTTAATAATAATTTTACGTTATTATACATGTGAAAATGAGGTGCACCCCATTTTTAGTACCACTTAGCAAGATATATAGTGTGGTCTCCTGTGATGAAACAAAGCCTGCTCAAGGACTTCCATAGGTGTCTTATAACCGATACTTGAGTGCAACCTTAGGTAATTGTAATATTCGA
>CBDAFG010000007.1:0-3462 GCA_965195205.1 uncultured Pelolinea sp.
TGTAAAATTTCTCTGAACTCCGTTTCATTTTTATGATAATATCAAATACTGATTAAAGCCAATCAACCCTAGAATCGCACCAGGCTTTCCCGAGAGCTATGCCTCCTGTGGAATTAGTGTGCCGCCAATGGCCAAATTAAGGATATGGTCTGCCATAGCCTTCTTTTGAAATTAGAGCAGCGTGGTCATATGACCTTGCCTGGGCGTCAATCACCTTCCGGTTGGGGCTGTCGTAAGATCTTTATTCCCGGTGTTCCACATAAAACTGATCCTAATAAAGAAGGTTCTACTTTCCTGAAAGCCATAGCACTGTATTGTGCCAAAATTTCCCATATCCTTCCCATTCGATAAATGAGGTTCCCCAATGTTTTGATAAATCAGAGGTAATGGCCATAGTTTTCCCTTTTCCGTAATCCCAAACAATAATAAAGGGATCATTGTTAATCTGCGCAAGTACGTCAGCATCCTTTTTAGCCATTACTTTATTATATCCTAAAAATATCGGCCATTCTTTCTGTATATTTTTAAATAGAGGATGGTCATTTTTAATAATCTCAGGTCGAACACCCTGGGGTTTTTCTACCCGGTCATCAGACGACTTTAAATCTACCGGAAGAATCTCCTCTATGACCGTATCATTATATCCCGGGACACCTCTTATTCCCTGAAAGGAATTCCATCCGCCTGCCATGATAAATGATTTTCCCTCAGTGACAAATTGTTTTATAAGTTCAAGACGATCTGGTCCCATTGGCACAGTAAACATTTCTGGATATAACTGCAAGGTATTCTTTCCGCAGTCACTGAGAATAATAACATCATACCTATTAATTTCCTCTATTCTTCTTGGCAACGAGGTTAGTGCAATGTGATTGGGCATATGTTCGATTTCAATATCATCGAAATATGATAGAGCATCAACAAACCACTTTCCAAAATTTTCATATCCTCCAAGAGGTACTAGGTCAAAACCTTTAACGTGCAATTTAAGTACAAACCACGTTTCTCCAACTAATAATACTTTCGTTTTATCTGACATTATCCACCTCCACTAAATTTATATAAATTTTTTCCTCAGATCATTTTATTCTTTATAGATGCAATTAATTTCGGAATTGTAATAAATTCATCCGCTTCCCCCTCATACTCAAGAGAGAGAAAACCTCTGTAATTACTCTTGTTCAAAATGGCGAAGATCCTGTTGTAATCCAATTTTTTATCAATTACGTCATCTGCTGGTTCAAGAATTTTAATATGTACCTGTACTGCAAGATCCAATGTATCTTCAATTGCAGTGTAGATATCATCTGTATAACCGGCTGTATCTAAATTAAGCTTAAACCAGGAAGAGTTAATCTCTTTTACAACCCTCTTTGAATCTTCTGCTGTATGAATAAGGCCACTATAATTGTGATTTTCTACGGCGAGAACAATACCGATATTCTCGGCGTAATCAACACATTCTTTCATGCATCCAATCATCCTGGGCCACGCAATGTTACGATCAGCGATTTCACTACCAAAATTAATATCCCATGGAGCGGGGCCAGCCCATCCGGCAAAAACCCGCAGGACAGAGGCACCGAACAAGGATGTTATATCAATCCACTTTTTTACTTTTACAACCTCTTCCTTCAGTTTAACATCAGATTTATACCCGAAATTATTACTTACAGAAATACTTGAAATGGTGAGACCCTTGGTGACAATAAAGTTTTTAAGTTCTTTAAAATCAACGCCCGGTTCATTTAAATGAAAGTCTAAAAGTTCAACGCCATCGATCATTAAATCATCAGCGCATATGGAGATCCATTTCTTTATATTCAGTTTGTGAGTCTCAAAAGCACGGTGATAAGACCAGCTACTGCATCCAAGTTTCATTTCTTTACTCCTCAATATGAATTATCCTACAACTTTACCTCTTTTCTAGTTTGTGCCGAGAGATAGATCAAATCAATAATTCTTTGAACCGTTAAAAGATAATTCAGCTCCATAATTGGCTTCTCTTCTTCCCTGATACAGGCTACAAAATGCTGAATAAATCCAGGAAATGTATTTTTCCAGTACGAAAATGTCTCGGGAACCACAGGATTGCTTTCAACTAAATGTCCATCCACCTCTTCAACGATTTTAAAATGAATCGGATGTCCTTCATCAACACCGCCAACAGTCTTTAATAGCTCAACGCCTGCCTTCGTTCCAAAGAGCGAGATTTTTATCCCTACTTCAGAATATCCTGCCCATCCCGCTTCCAGCAACAGTGTTGATCCGTTATCGAATGTTATGAATGCAGTTGCCAAATCCTCTGTATCAACTTTTTTATTAAAATTGTCACCAATCCTGGTCGCGCTTGGAGGCCATCCTCCATCATCTGCATGATTTGTAAAATAATCGTCGGTGGAAGCTGTCAATGATACAGGCTTTGGAAATCCCATGAAACAGAGACCTAAATCCATCATATGGACACCGATATCAACAAGAGCACCACCACCTGATTCATTTTTATGGGTAAACCATCCTCTCAAACCAGGGTGCCCCTTTCTTCGTAAATAGGAACATTTTGCGTAGTAGATATGCCCCAGCTTTCCTTTGCTGATGTAACTATTGATAATTTTTGTAGTTACATCAAAGCGCTGAGAAAAATTTTCAAGAAACACTTTTCCGGATTTTGAGGCCTCATTGATAATTGATTCAGCCTGCTTTATATTTATTGCAAAAGGTTTCTCACAAAGCACATGCTTCCCTGATTTTAGAGCGGCTATAGAAATTTGAGCATGAAGGTGATTCGGAGTACAGATGCTTACTCCATCGATATCTTCTCTTTTCAGTAACTGTTCATACTCAGTATAGGTATCAGCGATACCGAAATGTTTAGAAACGAATTCAAGCTTTTCCTTATTGATATCGCTAATGGCGGTAACATCAACTCCAGGGATTGCCTGAAATGAAGGTATATGACCGAATTGTGTGACACCTCCTACTCCGATAATACCTATTTTAATTTTTTTCACATTTCTCCCCTTCATTCGTTATACATTGATTTCAAATAGTTTAATGATAGAATATGTCCCTCCTTCACTTTCTCAAATGTCTTTTCATATTCTGCGTCCTCAAGTTCTATGCTTATTACACCGCTGTAATTGATCTTTTTCAGTATATTCATCATTTTCTTCCAATCAATATCACCGTTCCCTGTTGGAACTACTGGAATCTGCCAGTTGCCGCCGTAAATACCATTACGGAATAACTCCTTTTTAAGGATCTTTATATCTTTGGCATGAAAATGAAATATCTTATCAGAAAAATCAGCGGCAACCTAGAAATAATCGATTCTCTGCCATATAAGATGGGAGGGATCAAAGTTCATACCGAAGTTATCATCTGGAATCCTGTTAAAAAATTCTTCCCAGATAGAGGGTGTAAAAAATACATTGCCCACCAACCCTTCCATCTGCCATCCTA
>CBDAFG010000008.1:0-42055 GCA_965195205.1 uncultured Pelolinea sp.
AAGATTTACCGCGGTTCCCATGAGCCAGGCTTGCCGCGCCTCCTTCGCGGTATTTCTTGATGATCCGTCTGGTTTGCCTCAGGGATATGCCCATCATCTTAGCTGCCTGGCTGCCTCTGATCTTTCCAGCCTCTACCAAAGTCACTACTTCTATTCTCTTGATTTCTTTTCTTGTCATTGTCACCTTTTTATTGTCCATGGTGACATTATTACTGGTGAATTTATGGTGACATTATTACTGGTGAATTTATGGTGACATTATTACTGGTGATTCACATTTAATACAACGAGGGCTTGACTATTTTCCGTAAATAAGTATAATAAATACTGCTGAATATAAAATGACGGCTTTGATCTGAAACTTTAATATGGTCGCTTGGTCTGGGGTACTTGCAGACATGGGTTTTCAGGGAGCCAGTAGCGAAACCGGTCACCAATGACCGGTGTTTTTAATTAACGGGAGGTAATTTATAAAATAATTTGACCACGGCGGCTGATCAGATTTCACAGAAATTTGAGATTTATCAATTAAACAAGTTTAAACAAACTTATTAAACACAATATATATCGGAGGGTTTTATAATGCGTATTCAAAAAAGAAAGAGATCAACATTTTCAATCATGATGGCCTTTGCCATTATGGTACTTATGGTTTTCCCCACCATGGCATTCGCGGATGAGGGGATCACACCAACTCCTGAAGAAACGGTAGAAGTAACACCAACTCCTGAAGAAACGGTAGATGTAACACCAACTCCTGATGAAAAAGCCCTGGCAGCTGTGGAACAAGCTGAGGAATCAGCTGTTGAACTATTGGAAACGGCTCCTACAACGATATCCACACGCATCTGGACAGTGGATGAGTCTGGGAACCCGGTTCCAGAGGCGAGTATCTCGATATACGGTTTGGGCACATTCCCCCATGGATCTTACGTTGACCTGAACATTGGGGCAACTTACCAGCACAGAGTGGTGAACCACGGCATTGTGGGTGGTAAGCTATTCAAAAAGATTGATGGTGACGGTACGGATTTTGTAGGATACCTACATAAGATGCCCATCCAGGCTCCCTATTATAAAAACAAAAATGTTGTCGCAATTTACTCGGTAGGCACATACCAGAATGGCAGTCTTGTAACCCTGCCTATGGGTGGAATAATCCAGTACCGGGTCTTGTATGAAGGTTTCCAAAGCGAAAAACAGTACAAGACTATTGATGGCACTCCCCTTAGAGCCACAATGCCCACAACCATCTGGACAGTAGACGAGTTTGGGACCCCGGTTCCAGAGGCCAGTATTGCGATATATAGTGTGGGCACATTCCCCCATGCATCTGTCGTTAACCTGGACGTTGGAAAAAAATATCAGTACAGAGTGGTGAACTACGGCATTCAGAGCAAGAAGCTATTCAAAACGATTGACGGTGGGGATATCGTAGGATATCTGGATAAAATGCAGATTGTGACCCAAGATGATTTGGGAAATCCAGTCCCAGATGCTGCCGCAGTAATCTATAGTGTAGGCACGTTCAAACACGGCGAGTACGTAAACCTGCCTATGGGCGGAAGAATCCAGTACAGAGTGGTGAACCACGGCATTCAGAGTAATAAGCTATATAAAAAGATTGACGGTACGGATCTTGTAGGATATCTACACAAGATGCCCATCCAGGCTCTCTATTACAAATATAAAGATGTTGTCGCAATTTACTCGGTAGGCACATACCAGAATGGCAGCTTTGTAACCCTGCCTATGGGCGGAAAAATCCAGTACCGGGTCTTGTATGAAGGTTTGCGAAGCAGCAAGCAGTATAAGACTATTGATGGCACCCTCCTTAGAGCCAAAATGCCCACACTCATTTGGGCAGAGGACGAGCTGGGCAATCCAGTCCCGTCCGCCACGGTCAACATTTATACCGCGACTATTGGTTCAGTTCCGCACAACACCAAGGTGGACCTGGACGTCGGGTTAAATCACCAGTACAGGATTTGGAACCTTGGTATAAGTAGTGATAAGTTATACAAGATAGCCGATAGCACAAAACTTAAAGCAGATCTGGTCAAAATGAACATCGTTGATATAACTAATCCAAAACTAGGACTCCGCTGCTATATCTCACCTGTAGGTACGTTTTATGACGGCGATACTGTAACCCTTCCACTGGGTGGAACTATTTTACAATACAGAGTCTTTTATGGGACTGTGGCAGGCGGTAAGTTGTCTAAGTTCATTGATGGCAGCGATTTAGAAATGGATTGGCCATACTAATTATTGACAAAACCATAAAAGCAACAAGCAATTAGAGTTAACAACAAGGTGTGTCTGAAAGACACACCTTGTTTTATTAATCATTTTTAAAGCCATTATTTCTGACGAGATCCTTTCTTAGCTTGAAGGTAATACTCAAGAAAGGTATCTAAACTCCCATGCTATTCTATGGTCTATGCCCAACGTATAATTGTCCGGTGGGATGCACTGCGGTGTTTTACAATATGGCTTGTGGGTATCTTTTGCTCTAATAACTCCCATGCCCTTCATATTTTTGTCATTTATCTCATCTGCATAGTTTCTCATGGAGTGTGACATTTTATAAATTAATGCAACGAGGATGGGACATTTTTGCTAATTGTTTAAGTGAGTGATTGTATAATACTTTAAACAGTGAATGCAAGAAAATTTTTATTGAGCAAAAATGAATAGAAGGATGCACATATGCGAAGAATTGGGATTGCAGGATTTCAACATGAGACAAATACATTTTCAAATACCCCTACTCCATTGGAGAACTTCTTAAACCAGAGCGGGTTTTATCCCGAACTGCTTGCAGGGAAGAAAATGCTGCAGTTCGCAGAAGAAAAAGTCAACATAGCGGCAAGCGGTTTTATGGCTGATGCGGAAAAGAATAATTTCGAGGTAGTGCCGCTGGTGTGGACCGGGACAGAGCCATCACAGCCGATGAAGATAGATGTGTTTGAGCACTTGATGGGATTGATCGAGAAAGCAATCATTAAGAATCAACCTTATGATGGAATATTCCTTGATTTGCATGGGGCGATGGTGTATGGGGATCTGCAGGACGGGGAGGAAGAGATCCTGCGGCGGGTGCGTGCAATAGCTGGGGATATTCCTGTTGTGGTTTCATTAGATCTGCACGGCAATATTAACAAAGAAAACTTTGATTTAGCAACAGCGATGGTGGGTTACCGTACATATCCGCATGTGGATGGATTTGAAAATGGACAACGATGTGCGGCTGTAATGAACTATGTTCTGCGGGGGGGAGCGCTCTATAAAGCTTTTCGCCAATCGCCATTCTTGATGCCCGCAACCACACAGCCGACAACTAAAGAACCAGCAATATCCTTATATGCACTGCTGCCTGAAGTGGAAACATGGGAAGGTGTGGTTTCCACGACGATCATGGAAGGATTTAACGCTTGCGACCTGCCGCACACAGGACCGTCTGTATTTACTTATGCGGAGGATCAAGCTGCGGCTGATAAGAGCGCGGATTTCCTGTTGGAAGGGATGTTGGAACGGGAAGCACAGTTTTCGGTAGAAATGTATCCACCAGAAGAGGCAGTAGAAAAGGCGCTTCAAATGGCAGAGGGGACAGATAAACCGGTGATCCTGGTGGATGTGCAGGATAACGCTGGCGGCGGCAGTCCTTCGGACACGGTTTGGCTTCTGGAAGCGATTGTGAAGAAAGGGGTAAGGCGGGCTGCAGTGGGCGTGATCTGGGATCCGAAGGCAGCTGAAATAGCGCACGCAGCCGGAGAAGGTGCACAGGTACGGATCGCTTTAGGGGGGCATTCGCTGCCGGGTCATAATCCTTTGGAAGCAGAATTTACAGTTGAAAAACTGCACGAGGGGGATTTTCTTGGAACGGGACCGATGGTAAAGGGGCGGACGCTGAACCTGGGAAAGATGGCACAACTGCGGATGGATGATATTCGTATAGTGGTTTCAAGTGATCGCATGCAGGCACTGGACCAATCACTGTTTCGGGTGGTGGAAATTGAACCGGGTGAGATGGCGATTTTAGTACTAAAAAGTGCGAATCATTATCGGGCAGATTTTGGTTCGATCTCGGGAGGGATTATCAACGTGGACGCGCCAAGCGCGATCCTTGAGGATCCGAGTAAAATCGCATACACACGCCTGAGGGAAGGTGTGCGATTGAAAGGGAAAGGGCCGGAATTCCATAAAAGCTAATCAACTGAACTGGTTAAGTCAACCTTAAAATATTGTTTCAATCTTAAAAATTACCCGTATCTATTGACTTCGAGTAATTTATTTTGTATAGTTAAAGTGTTCAGAACACATGAAGACTTACCATATAATTTGAAATGGAAATGAAAAAAGGTCCAATCACACCAGTTCATCGAAGGCAAATATCTTCTGCAACGATCGATCGAATTCTTTCGATGATCAGCGAAGGATTCTGGGAACCTGGTGAATGTTTACCCCCACAGCGAGAGTTAGCGAAGTCTTTAGGTATCGGGATGTCTACTCTGCGAGAGGCGCTTCAATCCCTGCAAACGATGGGCGTGTTGGAAATGCGGCATGGGAGCGGCACTTATGTATCCAGCCAACCGTTTACCGCATACAGAAAGATCATCGATGTGTCAGTCGGTTTAGCCAGCATGGATATGGAGATGTTCTTTGAAGCACGCGGAATCATTGAGAGCGGGCTGGCGTACCTCGCGGCACAGCATGCGACTGATGAGCAAATCAAGGAATTATTTGATATTCTGGATGGTGAGCTGGAATATATAGATGAAGAGCACAGTGATCTCTACCACGACCTTGACCTGGATTTTCACCGCTTAATCTCTATGATGGCAAACAACCAATTCCTAATGCAAATCAATGTGTCGTTGTTTAAGGTATTGGATAAACTTTTCAGAATTTTACCGCTCACAAAAGAAGGCTGGCGGCTTCATTTTGCTGTGGCAGAAGCAATTCGCGGCCGATCTCCGTTTGAAGCATCAGAAGCGATGCGCACATTGATTGAAGCTTCTTCCGCGAGATATCTTCCATATATGAAAATGGTGGCTGAGAAAGACAAAAGTTGATTATCTGAAAATAAATATCGTGTATCAAAGAAACAAAAAATAAAGAAGATTGAAGAGGAAACACGTGAAAAAAGTACTGATCAATAAACCGATCCATCAAGATGCTATCAAACGCTTATCTGAAGAAGTAGAAGTGCTCATGCCTTTTAAGGCTTCTCCCGCAGAAATCACAAAAATGCTGCCGGACATTGAAGGCATGATCCTGTGCGCGGGGATGAAAATGCTGGCGGATGAAATCACGCTGGCAAAAAAATTGGAGGTGATCGGGCGGCATGGTGCCGGGGTGGACATTGTTGATATTGAGGCAGCGACAAAACGTAGATTACCAGTAGTATTTACCCCACTGGGACCGACAGAATCAACTGCGGAGCATGCATTTATGTTAATGATGGCTGCCGCACGGAAATTAGCGTATCTTGATCGGGAAATTCGCATGGGAAATTATCATGTACGCGACCACGTGATTGGCTATGAACTATTAAACGCGAAAGTAGGATTGGTGGGTTTTGGCAATATCGGCAAACGATTCGCGGAGATGTGCCGGGACGCGCTGCATATGAAGGTGTACGCGTTTGACCCATTTATTGAAAAAGAAAAAGTTGAGGCATGGGGTGCGATTTACCAAAATGATATTATCGAAATGGCGCGTGAAGTGGATGTGATCTCCCTGCATGTACCTTCGACGACAGAAACACACCACTTGGTTAATGCGGATGTACTTGAAGCGCTTGGGCCAGGTGGTTTTTTGATTAATGCATCCCGCGGACCAGTGGTAGACGAAGCGGCTTTGGTCAAAGCGCTGCAGGATAACAAGATTGCTGGGGCAGGGTTGGATGTGTATGATCCAGAACCGCCCAGAGATGATAACCCTCTGTTTGGGTTGGACAACGTGGTGCTTACACCACACCTGGCAAGTTTTACTGATCAGGGCAGGCATCGCATGGGGATGATGGTAGTAGAAGATGTGTTGTGTGTTCTTCGTGGTGATATCCCAAAATACCAGGCAAATCCTGAAGTATTTAATTAATTGGAAAAATAAAGGAGAACGATCAAAGATGAAACCTAACCCACTACGGTTGAAGTTAGAAGCAGGAGAAACTATTTACGGAACAATGTCGCAGGATTCCCGGTCACCTTCCATTTCTCTGATCATGGAACAGGCAGGGTGTGATTTCATGTTCTTTGATATGGAGCATGGGCCAAATGACATCGGTGTTGTTACAGATATGGTTAAGGTAGCCCGCGGGACAAAAGTTGTTCCCCTTGTACGTGTTCCTGATGACCTGTACCATCTTATGGCGCGCGTGTTAGACGCGGGTGCGATGGGGATCATGGTGCCGCGCGTGGAGACGCGAGAGCAGGTTGAACGAATCATTGAAAACACGCACTACCCACCCATAGGAGTTAGGGGCTGCTCTGTGCCGAAGGGGCATAATGATTTTATTCCACAGAATGTATGGGAATTTACGGAACAGGCGAATAAAGAGCCGATGATCATCCTGCAAATTGAGCGAGAGAAAGCAATCGAGAATATTGATGAACTACTTTCAGTGGATGGTGTGGATGCGTGCGTTTTAGGTCCAGTGGATCTGAGCTTGAGCATGGGCATACGAGAAAAGGATGTATTAACGGCATTAGAACCAACCATTCAAACTGTTCTGGGTTCAGCGAAAAAGCATAAAGTACCGTGCGGGATTCATATCGGTAACCTGGATTGGCTGATCGAGTGGGATAAGCGCGGAATGCAGATTATCTGCTATTCAAATGATATTGTTTTCCTGAGAAATGGCGCAACCATGGGTATCAGCAAACTGCGCGAAGCAGCAAAGAAAAACAAGAAATAGAATTTATTAAAAAATACTTTGGAAGTTAATTAACCCAACAAGAGTGTAAAGGAGGTAGACATAATGGAAAAGCTATTGATCAAAAACGGTCTGATAGTGACCATGAACCCGGATAATGAAGTGATCCGAGATGGGTCGATCTATGTTGAGGATAACATTATCAAAGAGATCGGGCCTGATTCAAAAATTTCCAATAAAACCGGGGCAAAGGAGATTGACGCGCACGGGAAAACCATTATCCCTGGAATGATAAGCTGCCATAATCATCTTTACAGCGCAGTGGTTCGAAGCATACCATATTCAGGATTCGAGTCCCCAGATTTTTCGTTTGTTTCATGGATGGATCGATTCTGGCTTCCGCTGTTAGAGGACAAGGTAGACCAGGAGGTGATGTATGCAGGTACTCGCGCGAATGTGCTTGACCATATGCGCAGCGGGATCACAACCACCACAGATACAGCTGAAGGTTCCTACGCGCTGCCGGGTGCACTTGACGCGGTAGATGACGCATGTATGGAAACAGGAATCCGCGCTGTGCTTTCTTTCGAGACGACAGGCCGGATCAGCGAGAAAAATGCGGCAATGGGCTTGCAAGAAAATGTAAACCATATCAAGAAAACACGTGATCGGGATTACGACCGAATCACGGGCCGAGTTGGGGTGCATACAACGTATACATGCTCCACTGACTTATTACAAGAAGTGAAAAAAACAGCGGACGAGCTCAATGTTGGTTATATGATGCACCACCTTGATGACCGCTATCATCACTTCGATACATGCAGGCGGTTTGGGAAACGTCCCACGCGATACTTGTCGGACATTGGTTTCCTAAGTCCGAACTTGATATTGTTCCATTGTAGTTATATTGACCAATGGGCAGATCCGCCAATCTTTAAGGAATATGATGTAAAGGTAGCCCACAATTCAGAATCAAACGCGATATTTAGTTTTTGGCCGGATATGTTGCATTTGATACGAGAAGGGGTAACCGTTGGGTTGGGCACTGATGGACAGACTTTCAACTACTTTGAGGTGATGCGGACAGCGCAGATGATCCACCGCATTAAATACGAAAATCCAGAATTGATGAAAGATGAACAGGTAATGCGCATGGCGACAACTGAGGCTGCCAAAGTACTGCAGTTAGAAGATTCGATTGGCTCCCTGGAAGTTGGAAAAAAAGCAGATATTGTGCTGCTTCGGGACCGCTCAACTGTCCCTGTTTTTGAGGTAAATGCGCTTAATTACATTGTCAACACATGTGAAAGAACTGATGTAGATACAGTCATTATTGATGGTGAAGTGCTTATGGATAATGGCAAATTTACCAAAGTTGATGAGGAAGAAGTATACGCAAAATCCAAAGAACAAGCGGTAAAACTCTGGAAGATAAATGATTGGCCGCTTCCGTAATGGACGAGTGAAAATAAAAAGTGCCGATAACAGAACCTAACCAAGGAGGTGCGCAAAGAAAATAATTGAGTGTGAAAAAAGATTATGAAAATTGGTTAATAAAATATAGTCAAGGAGAGATTTAAAAATGAAAAAACTTTACAAGATTTTTATTGGATTGCTGGTATTGACATTGGCATTCACTGCCTGCGCTCCTGCAGCTGTTGAAGAACCCGCAGAGGTTGAAGAGGTAGTTGAGGAAGTGGTAGAAGTTGAAGAAGTGGTCGAAGAAGCACCGCTGACCGTAGCTCTTGTTCCTGCTGGGCGGGTCGGAATGGAAGGTTTCATGTTCCTGGCTGGCGAAGGCTATAAGAAAGCCGCAGCTGAATTTGGCTTTGAGGAAATGATCCTTGAAAGTGAAGTTCCTGAAGAATGGGAACGAAACGTACGAACCGCAGCGCAGGATGGTTACGGCCTGATCATTGGTGTTGGTGGAACAATGACCGACGCTGTTGCGAACGTTGCTCCTGAATTCCCAGACCTCCATTTTGCTCTGGTTGACTCGAATCCAGGTGGAGATAATGCGGTTGGATTGATCTCTCAGGAACAGGAAGGTTCTTTCCTGGCAGGCTCTTTAGCTGCATTGATGACAACAGACACCACGCTTGAAAACATGAATGAAGAAAAAGTGATCGGTTTTGTTGGTGGAATGGATGTGCCAAGTGTAAATCGGTTCATTAGCGGTTACAAGCAGGGTGCTGCATATATCAGCCCTGGAGTTGAAGTTGTTGTTTCCTATGTTGGGTCTTTCCGTGATCCTGCAAAAGCGAAAGAACTCGCCCTGGCCATGATCGAAAACCAGGATGTGGATATTGTCATGACAGTTTGCGGTTCATCTGGTGATGTAGGCGTTTTTGAAGCGGTTGATGAAACCGGAGTCTATGGGATCGGTGCGGATGTAAACTGGGATGCGACAGTTCCAGGCCATATTCTGACTTCTGTCCTAAAGTACACAGACAATGCAGTCTATGATGTGATCGCCCGCGCGTTTGCCGGTGATTTTGAATCCGGTGAAATTAGATACGGTGTTGCATCAGGTGTTATGGACATCACTGACATGTCAACAATGGGAGATAAAATCTCAACGGAAGTTCGTGACAGAATCGCTTCCATCAAGGATAAGATCAAAGCTGGCGAAATTTCTGTAAATCGGCCAGAATAAAAAACAGAACCTAAAATAAAGGGGCCTTCTTTCCGAAAATAAATAAGTACAAAGGAAAGAGGCCCCAAATTCATTAATTCCGTATCTGTAATTTTATAAATGGTGAAATTCTATGGCAGAAGCAATTGCAGTAAAAAATATAACTAAGGCTTTCCCGAATGTAATTGCCAATAACCGCGTGAATATTTCAGTTAAAGAAGGTGAGATCCGGGCGATTGTTGGCGAGAATGGAGCAGGGAAAACTACGTTGATGAAAATCCTGTATGGACTGTACCACCCAGATTCAGGGTCCATCTATATTAAAGGAGAGGAAAGGAAACTATTCAGTCCCAGAGATGCGATCTCAATGGGAATTGGAATGGTCCATCAACATTTCATGCTTGTTCCATCTTTTACGATAGCCCAAAATATTGTGCTCGGCGTTGAACCCATGAAGGGGTTGTTTGTAGATGAAGAGAAATTAGTTAAAAATGTCAAAGAGGTTTCAACCAGATATGGTTTTGATATTAATGTAAATAAATTAGCTGCTGACGCATCAGTTGGAGAGCAACAGCGGGCAGAGATATTAAAAGCGCTTTATCGGGGAGCAGAGATCCTTATTCTTGATGAACCAACCGCTGTTCTCACTGATATGGAAACCAAAGAACTTTTTGTCATGCTGAGGCGTTTGGTTGATAGCGGGAAAACGATCCTATTCATCAGCCATAAACTCAGAGAAGTACTAGAGATCTCTGATTACACAACTGTCATGCGAAACGGCGAAGTGGTCGGCACGGTTAAAACGTCTGATACAAACCAGCAAAAATTAGCAGAAATGATGGTAGGTCGAGAGACGATTGGTGGACGTATCCGTTCCCAATGCAATGCGAAAGATACGGTCTTAAAAATTGAAAACCTAAGTGTTTTGGATTCGCGTGACCTATTGGCTGTGAAAAATATTGATATAAATTTATGCAATGGGGAAATCCTGGGTATAGCAGGGGTTGACGGAAATGGCCAGGAAGAGTTTATTGAAGCTATTATGGGCTTAAGGCCGATTGTAAATGGAAAGATCACAATTGAAGGGAAAGAGATACAAAACCTTTCTACCCGACAAATACGAGAATCCGGAATCGCATATATCCCATCTGACCGATACAGATCCGGAATTGCGATTGATGCATTGGTTTGGGAAAATACGATTACGGGGGAATATTATTCTGACCCATATTCTAATGGTTTATCTTTGGTCATGAGGAAAATAATTGAAATCACAAAAAAACTCATTGAAGATTTTCAGGTATCTACACCAGGGGTGAAAGTTAAAACGGGAAACCTCTCAGGCGGAAATATACAGCGAGTGATTGCCGGACGGGAATTGGGATTAGAAAAGGCGAAGGTTGTTTTAGCTTCGCAACCTACACGTGGAATAGATATCGCGGGAACAGAGGCAATTCGACAAATACTCATCGATTATGCGACACGCGGAGCAGGCGTAATATTATTATCAGCTGATCTCGATGAAGTGCTTGCATTAAGCGACCGCATTGTCGTTTTTTACGAGGGAAAGATCTCAGATGCAGGATATTGGGATGAAGGTATCCGTGAACGAGTTGGCCAATTAATGACAGGCGGACAGGGAGATTAGGATTATGGCGATGGCAAGAAAAGAAAATAAAAAATCTGATGTGAAGGGATTTTTAATAGGAACCAGCGCACAACTAATAAATTATCTAATTATCCTTTCGATTTCGCTACTAGTTGGAGCACTTGTAATATTTTTATCAGGGAAAGATCCAGTGGCCGCATATGCAGCATTGTGGAAAGGCGCGTTTGGCAATCGGTTAAAAATTGCAGATACACTTGATAGGACAATGATCATGATCCTGGCCGGGATCGCGGGCACAGTTGCTTTCCGCACCAATGTAATTAATCTCGGCCTTGAAGGCCAGCTGTATATTGGTGCTTTTTCAGCAGCGCTGGTTGGATTTGGACTAACCGGAATTCCCAGTTATATACACATCCCATTATGTTTAATTGCTGGAGTTTTGGGTGGTGCACTCTGGACAATCCCGGTGATCTATTTGAAAATGCGGTGGAATATTACCGAACTGGTAACCACTTTAATGATGAATTATATCGGAATTCGTTTTACTGAATACCTAATTGCATTCCCGTTCAGGGATCCGGAAGCAAGAATGGCTGGAACACCTCTTCTGGAAGCTTCAGCACGTTTGCCAAAACTTATACAGGGATCTACGCTGAATATTGGTTTTATTATTGCAATAATCATTGCGCTGAGTATGTATTGGTTCTTATTTAGAACCAAAACCGGGTATGAGATGCGCATGGTTGGACTTAATAAAGATTTTGCGTCTGCGGCTGGAATCCCAGTCAACCGCAGCTATACTCTTGCCATGATGATGAGCGGTGCGATCGTAGGATTGGGTGGAGCTATCATGGTCACGGGATTCTTTGGAAGATTCCTGGGAGGATTTTCTTCGGGATATGGCTGGGATGGCATGATGATCGCGCTATTAGCGCAAAACCATCCGCTGGGTGTGCTGCCGGCATCTCTGTTCTACGGCGCACTGGCGAACGGTGCCCTGGCGATGCAGTCCACGACAGGTGTTCCCCAAACGGTAGTGGTGATGGTTAAGGGTTCAGTTGTATTTTTTGTCACTGTTACAGTGTTTGTTAACTATATTAGAAGGAGAATGGAAAAATGGGCAGCATAGATCTCGGAAAAATCTTTACACTTACCCTTTTCGCGGCAACGTTCCGTATGGCAACGCCGATACTCTTCGCGACGATGGGTGGGATTTTCTCCAGTCAATCAGGTATCTTCAATGTCGGGCTGGAATCTCTTCTGATCATCGGCGCCTTTTTTGCTGTGGTTGGAAGTGTGAAAACCGGCGACCCCATGGGCGGGCTGCTTTTCGCAGTAATTGCCTGCCTTATCGCTACCCTTATTTTTGCTTTGCTCCATCTTGAGTTGAAAGCCAATGCGATCATTGTAGGATTGGCAATGAATATTTTTGCCGCAGGCATGACTAATTACTTGCTGGTGGAAATGCTGGATGCAACCGGGGTTTACCAATCTGATCTGATCATCGGGTTTAAGGAAGTTCATATACCCCTTATTAAGGATATTCCATTTTTGGGTGATCTGGTCAGTGGGCATTTCCCGCTGGTATATGTTGCGTTTCTGAGTGTTTGGGTTGTCTATTTAATTCTTTATAAAACCCCATTTGGTTTTCATCTGAGGGCTGTGGGTGAAAAACCACAGGCAGCTGAATCTATTGGTATTAATCCCAAGAAAATGAAATATTTTGGATTACTTGTCAGCGGCTTGATGAGCGCGTTTGGAGGAGCTTTTTTATCCTTATCCTACCTTAATCTGTTTGCTGAGGGCATGACTGCAGGACGCGGGTGGCTTGCGTTGGCTGCTATCAATTTCGGCGGCAGCAAACCAGTGCGCAGCCTGATCGCGTGCCTGATATTCGGATTTACGGATGCGCTGGCTGTGCGTTTGCAGCAATTCGGCCTTCCATCGCAGATCGTATTGATGCTGCCATACATATCTACTTTGATTGTCCTATTAGCTTCGGCTATATCAGATGAACGCCGGAAAAAAGCGGTTGCTTCTGAACACCAAAAATTGAACACAGCTAAGGCATAGATCAACAAAAAGAAATGGTCTGAAGTATCTGTGTAATAAAAGTAACCAGAATCGAATCATTTACAAGTAAATTATATTGAGAGATAAAATCTGGAGAAAACGTAAGTGAAAATTATCGTACTTGGAGCCGGCGGTTGGGGGGCGCTTGTGGGTGCTTATCTGGCTGGCGCGGGAGCTGATGTGACCCTTCTTTTCCGAAGACAGGCACATGTTGATGCAATTAAAAAGAAAGGCGGCCAGTTAATCATACAAAAACCTGAAGGCAATATATCTGTGTCTGTTAATGCGACGGTAAATCCTGATGAAGTGAGTGATGCGGATTTGCTGATCGTTGCGGTCAAGAATCATGATACAAAAACCGCCCTGCATAGTGTTCGGCATGTGAAGGTAAAAGCTGTCGCATCTGTTCAGAATGGATTGGGGCATGGGGGCTTTTTGAAAAAGATCTATCCACAAGCAGAAATCTTACGGATTGTGAGCCGGGTTGCAGGGTCGCTGATTGATTACGGTAGTGTGCGGAGGGGGGATGATGATTTTCCTACCTGGATAGGGAATCCATTTCTTGGAATCACACCATTTGCAGAAGAAATATCTGCATTATTTAATGAAGCTGGGCTTCCATGTGAGGCGTCCGAAGATATTGAAGGAGTTGAATGGTGCAAGGTTGTATGGTGGACTCCCTCCTCGATAACTGCTGTGATGGCGAGACTTCCACAAACTGAGGTAATGCAATCGCCTGATTTTGCCTATTTAATGGTGATGATCACTCGCGATATGGTCAGAGTTGCCAAGTCATTGGGAGTTGAAATAAAGGATTACCCAACGATTGAGGTAATGGATAGATGCACAGGAAGCATCGAGGAAGGTGTGCAGAATGTGATTCGGCATGGAAAGGAATGGGAAGACCGGGGAGGAAAAGGATATAAGCAGGCGATGCTCCTGGATATCGAGCGGGAACGTAAGACTGAGATTGAAGAAACCGGCGGGTATATTTGGCGCTTTGCAAAAGAGAAGGGAATTGATATCCCGTTTCTTGATGCGGGATATCGAATCGTGCGCGGTTTGGAGATTCGTTTTTAATGTTAATCGACACGCACATCCATTTATGGAGTCAGGACCCGGACAAGTATCCATGGAGCCCTGTTGGGGGGTATATTCCGGAAAAGAGTGCACCGAAAGAGGATTTTCTTCGTTTGATGGATCAGGCAGGTGTGGATCGAGTTGTGGTTGTGCAGCCAACTCCCTATGGGTGGGATAATTCATATATTATGGATGTTTGTTCAGTGGAGGGAGACCGTTTCAAGAAGGTTGTATTGGTTGATCCAGTTTCACCATTTGCCAGCGATGACCTGATGAAATTGGTTGAAAAGGGTGCGGACGGGTTGCGGATAAACTTGCATCTACAACCGATCGAAAAATGGGAAAACGATAATTTTTTTACGCTGATTGATACAGCCCAGACTTTAGAGATACCGATTTGTTTTCAGCTAACACCGGGCTATTTTCCCTTGATTCGCAGTCTGGCTGTTCGGTTTGGGCATATTAAAATAGTTCTTGATCATCTCGGAAGACCACGGAAGGGGAGCTACCCAGAAGATGAATTATTTGACGAATTTTTAAAATTAGCAGAATATAATAACATTTTTGTTAAATTATCAGGATTGAACTATTTCTCTGAGGAAACAAAACCATATCGAGATACTTGGCCGCTGCTACACGCTGCCAAAGAGGCATATTCAGCAAAACGGTGTATGTGGGGATCTGATTATCCTTTTGTAAATGATCATTGGTCCTATGAAGAGGATTTGAATTCTTTCAAGAAAGGGTTGGGATTTAGTGAAAATGATCTGGAATGGATTCTTGGGAGAACAGCAGAAACTATTTGGTGGAGCGTCAAAGTAAATAAATGAAAAAAATGCTGTTAATTAATAATGGTAAAGTCTGGCAGGATGGCGGGCTGCAGGAATTTGATATTCATATTCAAGATGGGAAAATAAAAGATTTACGTCCCGCAGCTAAGAATGGAACAGAGTCATTCCCGATTATTAACGCATCCAATTGTTATGTTTTTCCTGGAGGTGTGGATATCCACGCTCATATTCAGGATGGGGCGGAAACATTTTTCTATGGAAGCAGTTCAGCTGTGAAAGGCGGTATAACAACTGTATTAGACATGCCGCCCTTTAAAACTGTAACGAACAGAAAACAATGTGAGCAGAGAATTCGATGGGGAGAGGACGAATGTGTCAGTGACTTTGGATTAACCGGCGGAATCATTATTGATCTGGAGGATTTAGAAAATCTAGATGAAATACGTGATTGTGGTGTGCGCCAGTTTAAGGTGTTTATGTTGTCAAACCCTCCCGTAGAGGTGTTGTGGAGGTCAGTCCAATTCGCGGCTAAGTCTGGTTTGCGGTTGGTTGTTCATATGGAGGAGCCATCTCTTTTAAAGAAAGTTGACTGGGATGATCCGCTGGGTTTTCCGAAGGCCAACCCGTCAGAAGCAGAAAATGTCGCTGCTGCGCATTTGTTGGAGATGGCGCGAGCGGCGGGGGCACCTATCCATGTGTGCCACGTTTCATCAGCGCGTACTGCGGAATTGATTGATCAGTATAAGGGTTGGGGAACTGATGTGACTGCGGAAACGGCCCCACATTATCTCATTTTAAATGAGGATGCCTTCTTTACACAACCTGACCGAGTTGTCGTTACGCCAGCCCTGCGCAAAGAAAGAGATAATTTAGTTTTATGGCAAGCGTTAGAAGATGGGGTAATTGATGCAGTCATCAGTGACCATTTCCTAGGAGCATTACCTAACCCAACTAAGGAACGCCCATCTGCGAAGGATGCCGAACCTGGTATTGCTGGTTTGGAAATGACGCTGCCGTTATTGTTTGACCAGGGAGTAGCCGCCGGAAAAATATCATTGAAACGGTTTGTAGAGATACTATCTACTACCCCTGCGAAATTGGCGGGCATTGGCGATCGAAAAGGGAAGATTGAGAAAGGGATGGACGCGGATTTGGTGATATTCAACCCTGAAAAAAAATGGGAAGTACATAGTTTGGGAGCAGGATCTAGAATTTCAACTTTACCATATGAAGGTTGGCAGCTGAAAGGAAAAATTGAGCAAACTTTGGTGCGGGGTAAAGTGGTCTGGGATGGAAAAGAAATTGTATGTGAGCGTGGATGGGGTAAATATATTCCTGCTAATGATTTAATATAAAGAATAATCTATCTGGAGAATAAGATATGGCAATTGATCTTTTGATAAAAAATGGAACAGTGATCACGATGGATCCTAAACGGGAAGTTATTGAGCATTGTGATGTGGCAGTCGATAAGGGCAAGATCGTCGACATTAAACCAGAAATAACTCTTCAAGCAGAAAAAACGTTGGATGCTTCAGGGTGCGTTGTCAGCCCGGGTTTTATCAATGGGCATTCGCATGTCTATCAATCTTTGATCGAGGGGCTTGGG
Source organism: uncultured Pelolinea sp. (assembly GCA_965195205.1). Taxonomy (GTDB): domain Bacteria; phylum Chloroflexota; class Anaerolineae; order Anaerolineales; family Anaerolineaceae; genus Pelolinea. The sequence continues at coordinate 16,681 of CBDAFG010000008.1, forward strand.
TATGATATGCATTTTAACCCATGGAATTGGCGATTTCTGTTTCCAGTGGTTTCGCAGATCACGCCGGAGGATGCCAAAGCCAGCGCGACGTTGGCCGCATTGGAAATGATAAAAAATGGTGTTACAACTATCTCTGATCACTGGTATTTGCACACTGATATGGATAATATTTATCAGGTAACAGATATTTTTGACCAATCCGGTATGCGCGCGCAAATGGTGTTTGGATTCCTTGATGAAACTTTTGCCGGTGTCAAGAGCGATAGTGATGAGATGACGATGATCAAGAGTGAAGATCTTCTAATCGATGAAGCACGTAAATTCTATGAAACATGGCATGGCAAAAAACGAACGACTGTGGCTATGGGGCCGGGTTCTACAGAAGATATCAGCGAGAGTTTGATGCTGAAGGTGGTTGCGTTAAGTAAAGAGCTTGATATTAATGTCAGTACACATGTGGCAGGTTGGATTGAGATTAACACGTATACCATCCGCCAATTTGGTGAACGTGATCTTGAGCATTTCCACAGTCTGGGCTTAACCGGGCCAAAAGGGGTCATGTTCCATGCGGTATGGCTGTCTGACCGAGAGATTGAAATTATGGCACAAACAGGAACAAAGGTTGTTCACTGCCCAATTGCAAACGCTTATCTTGGGTACGGCATTTCTCCTATCAGTCACTTCCTAAGCCGCGGGATTACTGTTGGGCTTGGTACTGACGGGGCTGCCAGTTATACATACGATATGTTGGAGGTTGCGCGCACAGCCGGAATGCTGCAAAAAGCGTCCAAATTGGATGCTGAAGCGGTGACAGCGGAAGAACTGTTGGAAATGCTTACTATTAAAGGAGCAAAAGTCTTGGGTATTGACGATGAAGTTGGGTCTCTTGAAATTGGTAAAAGAGCAGATGTGATCGTGGTGGATTTTAAAAAACCGCATCTGCTTCCTGTGGGCAGATGGCTTCCAAAATTAATTTACAGCGCAAGGGGAAGTGATGTAACACATACCATTGTTGATGGTAAGGTGCTGATGGAATCAGGAAGAGTTATCTCTTTGGATGAGGAGAAAGTGCTTGAGAGATCACTGGCGGCCCGAGAAGATCTGATTGAACGAGCTGGCCAGGAAACAAAGGACTTGCTTGCTATGCCGTGGCCTAAAAGAGGGCCAGCATGGCGTTCCCTTGTAAAATAGAACGGTGATGATGGGTAATACTATATGGAAGGAGATGGCTCAGTGGAAGGAATAACCATAATTATAAACGGAAGTGAATTGCGTGTGAAAGAGAAATTTCTCGAATGGCCGTTGGTTCGTTTCTTGAGGGAAGAGCTTCATCTAACAGGCACGAAGCAGGGGTGCAACAGTGAGGGTACTTGCGGCTTATGTAAAGTGATTATCAATGGCAAAGCCAAGATCTCGTGCAAAGCGATAATGGCCGATCTTTCAGGCGCGAATATTGAAACAATCGAAAACCTTGCAGTTAGTGGAAACTTACCGCACCCATTATTACAGACGGTTATTCAAGATGGAATTTTTCAATGCGGGTTCTGTGCGCCTGGAGCGATCTTGTCTGCCAAGGCATTATTGGATCGGAATTTAAATCCTACACAAAAAGAAATTGAACGGGCAATATCTGGTGTTCTTTGCCGATGTGCTGGTTTGAACCGGATGGACCAATCGATAGCTCGCGCCGCAGCGATTCTGCGGGGAGATGAAGAAAGCACCTGGACTGAAGAAGATACGGCCAATGAATATATGATGCTGGAGAAACTGACCGGTAAGCTCGTATTTACTGACGATTTGAGATTCCCGGACATGTATTACGCGAAAGCTCTTCGGGCAAATGTGGCACATGGGATGGTAAAGAAAGTTGATTTTTCTGAAGCGGAAAAAATGGAAGGCATCATTCGTATTTTAACCAGCAAGGATATTCCAGGTGAGAATATGTTTGGTCTGATCGTTCCTGACCAGACGGTATTTTGTGATCATGAAGTTCGCTATGTTGGTGATACATTGGCTCTGGTGATTGGTGAAACAGAGGAGCAAATTGAAGCTGCGCTGAAAGCAATCAAAGTAGAAATAGATCCGCTTCCAGTTATTCGCAACATAACTGACGCGCTGAAACCTGACGCGCCAGTCCTCCATTCACGGCTGAAGGATGTTTATCCGGATATGCCCAATGTACTTAAACATTTCCATCTTTCTAAAGGAGATATAGAAAAAGGTTTTGCAGAAGCTGACCTTATATATGAACAATCCTATAAAGTTCCTTTCGTTGAACATGCCTATATGGAAACAGAAACAAGTATTGGAAAGCTTGAAGAGGATGGAACCGTAAAAATCTATGTTGGAAGCCAGGGACCCACGGATGACCGCTTCCAGATTGCGAAAGTACTTGGAGTGGATGAGGAAAAAGTACAAATTGCCCATATGTATATGGGGGGCGGATTTGGTGGAAAAGAGGATATTTCCGGGCAGATTCATGCCGCGCTGGGTGCAGTAGTGACTGGCAAGCCAGTGAAAGTTCATTGGGACAGAAAAGAATCTTTGTTTGTCAGCTACAAACGGCATGCGGCTGAAATGCATTATAAAGTTGGCGCCACGAAAGACGGACGCCTTACTGTCGCGGAAATTACTGCATACGGTGATACAGGCGCTTATGCATTATCCGGAGAAGCGGTTCTTTTTAGGATGATGGCATTCGCCTGCGGACCATACGAGGTTCCACACGTTGAGGTAAATACTTATGCGGTGCATACAAATAATAATCCATGCGGCGCTTTCCGTGGTTATGGGAGTCCGCAGGTGACATTTGCGGCAGAAAATCATTTTGAGCATATGATCCAAGAATTAGGCCTTGATCCGATAGAAACCAGATTAATGAACGCTTTGGATATTGGAAAAGCAACCATCACGGGTGATGTCCTGACAAAAGAGGTGGGTGCGGGTATGGTTGAATGCCTAACTGCAGTGAAAGCTGAGTTAGCAAGAACCGAAATGCCGAAAGTTGAAGTAAATGAAAAGCTTGGTGTGGGAATTGCCTGCGCGTATAAGAATGTGGGGTTGGGATCTAATATTCCGGATAAAGCAGGAGCTCTTGTTGAATTGGAAAAGGATGGCAAACTCCTTGTGCGCCACGGCGCAGCGGATATGGGGCAGGGTTCCAACCAGGTAATGGCTGTGATCACCTCACAAGTTTTTGGTATTCCGGTCTCGGGTATCCGTGTGCATACCGGGGATACACGTTTTGACCCACATGGAGGCATGACGACTGCTTCACGGGCGACTTTTATTTCAGGGAATGCGGTTCTGATGGCTGCCGAGGGTCTTAAGAAACTCCTTTGGAAAGCGGTCGCAGACAAATTTGAAGCCTCTATTGATGATTTGACGATTCGCGATGGAAAAATTTTTGACATAAAAAGCGGTCAGGAATATATAAGTCTAATAGAGCTTGCCAATAATGATGAAAAATACCAGTTTGAGTCCAGTTACGATGCACCAAAAACACAACCGCCACCCGAACACAGTAAATCGTATCCAGAAGTACCGGATGCTCCGCTGCATTTCGCGTATGATTTTGGCGCCCAAGTGGCTATTGTAGCTGTGAACGAAGAAAAAGGATCAGTTCGTGTGTTAAAAATCATCGCCGCGCACGACTCTGGAACTCCGCTCATCTATAAGAATGTGATTGGCCAGTTAGAAGGTGCGGCTATCCAGGGAATGGGTTATGCGTTGAGCGAATCTTTTGAGTTTGAGAACTCCATTCCAAAATCACTAAAACTGAAGGATTTAGGTCTTCCAAGGTTTCGTGATTTACCTGAGATTGTAGCGATTCCGATCACTGACCCACATCCGAAAGGTCCATTTGGGGCGAAAGGGATGGGTGAATTAGCAATCACACCAGCTGCTCCCGCTATCGTTAATGCTATTCATGATGCGGTGGGTGTGTGGATGAGGGAGTTACCAGTAACAAAGGAAAGATTATTGGAAGCTATTCGGAATAAGAGGGAGATGGAGGAGAAGTAAGATGGATCGGTTAAAGGATAAAGTTGTACTGTTCGTTGGCGCTGGAGAACATTTAGGCCGTAGTGCACCTCTGTTGTTTGCCCAGGAAGGCGCGAAATTGGTGATCGTTGCGCGCAGAAAGAAAGTATTAGAGGAAACAGCTGAGATGATCAGAGGAAAGGGCGGTGAAGTTACAATATGCCAGGGCAGCGCGACAAATAAAGAAGACGTCGAGAAAATGATAGCAACAACCATTAGTACGTATGGAAAATTAGATGTTCTCTACAATAATATTGGTGGGGGTTGGGTGGAATTGGATAAGAAACTGCATGAAATATCTGATGAGGCATATGAGCGGATCATCGCCAGCAACCTTACTGCAATTTACAATACAAGCAAAGCTGCAGTTATCCAATTCCTGAAACAAGGAAAAGGCGGTGCAATTGTAAATATCGTTGCTTCTGAGAATGTACGCCGTATGGCAAACCCTTTATATGCATATACCAAAGCGGGCATGATTGATTTTGCGAAGAATTTAGCTAATGATTATCTTGAAGATAAAATCCGGGTGAACTGCCTGCTGCCAGGATTGTTTGCTTACGAAGCAATAAAAGATCCTGAGGTTTCACCTATTCCAACACCAATCATTCGCCGACAACCAAAAACTGCACGGCAAGGTGAACCGAGTGATCTGGCATACGCGGGATTATTTCTCATTAGCGACGAGGCAAGTTTTATCACTGGACAAGCGTTTGCAGTTGATGGTGGTGATAGCGTGAAATTGGTGGACTTGGTTCTAGAATAAGGTTGAAAGGAGAAAAAGATGTCCGAACTGATTCAGAACTTAGTGCAAAAGGCAAGAAAAGCGCAAGCACAGGTTGAGTTTTGGTCACAGGAGCAGATTGATGAAATGGTTGCTGCTGTGGGTTGGCAGGCGTATTCACACGCTGAAGAATGTGCTGTTTTGGCTTTTGAAGAGACTGGTATGGGGATCTACAAGGATAAGCTGATCAAACATCAAAAGAAAACATTAGGCGCATTGCGGGACCTGCATGGATTAAGGACCGTTGGTCTAATTGAAGAGGATCAGGAATTAGGCCTGTTGAAGTACGCGAAACCAGTTGGAGTGATTGGCGCGTTAACCCCGGTTACAAATGCCAGTGCAACCCTGCCGGGTAATTGTCTGCCGATGTTGAAAACCCGAAATGCGGTGATATTCGCGTCTCATCCCCGTGCGAAGAAAACTTGTAAGCTGAATGTTGAAATAATGCGCAAAGGCTTGGCGCAGGTGGGGGCACCAGAAGATTTAATTCAGTGTATTGAAGAGCCATCAATTGAATTAACCCAGGAATTGATGCGGGAAGTGGATCTGGTTATTGCGACGGGGGGAGCCGGGATGGTAAAAGCAGCGTATTCCAGTGGAAAACCAGCTTATGGGGTTGGCGCGGGAAACGCGATAACGATTGTAGATGAAACAGCAGACCTGGATGTTGCAGCAAAGAAGATATTCCTCGGAAAAACATTTGATTACGCTACATCCTGTTCTTCAGAGAATTCAGTTGTGATCCAAGAATCTATTTTTGATGTCTTCGTTGAAAAACTGAAAGGGAATGGAGGGTATCTTTGCTGTGCTGAAGAAAAGGAAAAATTACGAAAGGCTATGTGGCCGGATGGAAAGCATCTTAATAAGGAGATAGTTGCCCAAAGTCCTGATGTGATCGCAAAAATTGCGGAAATTAAAGTGCCTGAGGGTACAAAGTTCATCATGGTTCTGGGTGAAAAAATTGGACCAGAAGATATGTTCTCTGGTGAAAAATTATCCATTGTTCTTACGTTGTGGAAGTACTCGGAATTTCAGGATGCAATTGATTTCATTCAAAATATCACTGCATACAGCGGTGCCGGACACAGCTGTGGGATACATACATCCAAAGAAGAACATGTACGGATGCTGGGGGAACAAGCGAGAGTAAGCCGTATCATGGTTAACCAACCGCAAAGTTATGGGAACAGTGGAAATTATAACAATGGTATGCCGATCACGTTAACACTGGGTTGCGGCACATGGGGAAATAATATAACTACGGAAAATATCTACTGGAAACATTTTCTTAATATCACATGGGTATCTAAACCTATTGATCCAATTATCCCAGATGAAGGAAAGTTATTTGGTGAGCATTGGAAGAAGTATGGGAAATAGTAGATAATTCATTGGTAAAGTTAACAAGGAAAATCATATCGAAGATTGGAGAACCTGTTACATGATAAAAAGAAAGGAAATCAAGAAAAGTGACCTGTCTGTAAATTTCACGTATTGGGAAAAAACGAAAGACTTGATCGATCAGTTAATTGATATCATAATGAATTACCGCCAAAGCGGCCATCCGGGGGGATCGCGTTCAAAGGTGCATGTGCTGCTTGTCACAATGCTGAGCGGTGTTATGCGTTGGGATATTCGGCACCCGGAGAAACGATTCGCAGACCGTTTTATACTGGCGGCCGGGCACACTGTTCCCCTTGTGTACTGCACGCTGGCAGTGTTGAACGAGGTAATGCGCATTAAATATGAACAAACAAAGGATGAGAAATATTTAATTGCGCATGCAGACAAGAACGCATTGTATTGGGAAGACCTACTCACATTTCGCAACCGTGGGGGGCTTTCCGGGCACGCGGAAGTTGTTGAAAAATCATTATTCCTGAAATTTAACACCGGACCTTCTGGACATGGCAGTCCGGCAGCAGCAGGTGAGGCGTTAGCTTTAAAGCGTGCGGGTGCTGGTGAGGTGAAAGTGTTCGCGTTGGAAGGAGAGGCAGGACTTACTCCGGGTGTGGTGCATGAAACCATGAATTCTGCCTGGGGATTGAACCTGGACAACCTGGTGATGTTAGTGGACTGGAATGATTTTGGCATTGACAACCATCGTGTAAGTGACGTTGTTTATGGGACACCAACAGATTGGTTTGCACCACATGGTTGGCGGGTCTTTGGTACTGAAGATGGCAGCAATTGGGAGACTGTGACAGAAACAATGCTGGCATTGATGAATGATGAAAACCCTGAAAAGATACCAGGAGCGGCCTGGTTTAAAACGCGCAAGGGACGCGGGTATCTGAAATATGATAATAAATCGCATGGGTCTCCGCATGCAATGAACAGCGCATTGTTTTGGGAAACGAAGAAGGAATTTGCGGAAAAATATGATGCGTCTTTCGACAATTTTGGTGGGGAAGCACCCGGAACTGACACACTTATGCAAGAAGAATTTAAACATAACTTAGAGGTAGTTATCGATGTTCTAAAAAACGATCAGGTACTTGTAGATTATCTGGCCGATGTGCTTGTAGAAATAGGCAGAAGTGTCCCTGAGGAAATCCCCGCTTTTCAATTAGCGGCAAAGAAAAATCCATTTGAGGATGTGCGCTTATATGATTATAAAAAGTATCCTGAAGACCTGTTTGAGGCGCCCGGTTCCATGGCTGCTAACCGAGCCGCATTGGCAAAATGGGGCGCGTGGGTGAACGCGTTTGGTGCGAAAGAGTACCAGAGGCCGCTTTTCATGGCTTGTTCGGCAGACCTGGCAGGATCTACAAATATTGCGGGTTTTGCCCAGCCATATTCAGATTTTAAAGGCTACGGTTGGTTCGGGCTTGGCGAAAATGAAGATGGAGTGCTGCTGCCACAAGAAATTACGGAATTTGCTAATGCTGGTTTAATGGTCGGTGTAGCAGCTACTAACTTAGCTGAACGTCCAGAGGAACAATTCAACGGTTTCTGGGGGGCCTGCTCCACGTATGGGTCATTTTCTTATCTGAAATATGGAATGTTCCGCTTATTCAGTCAATTAGCGCAGGATAGCCCCTGGAAAACAGGAAAAGTTATCTGGATTGCCGGGCATTCGGGGCCTGAAACTGCAGATGACAGCCGAACGCATTTCGGAATCTTCTCGCCGGGTGTAACCCAGCTATTCCCCAAGGGGAGTGTGATAAATCTGTATCCATGGGAGCACAACGAAGTTTCAGTGATGCTGGGAGCTGCTCTCAGTATGGATGTGCCCGTTATTGCTCTGCACCTTACACGGCCAAAGGTCGAGATCCCGAACCGGGAGAAATTGAATATTCCCTCTCATTTCGAGAGCGCAAAAGGGGCATATATTATTCGTAAGTATGATCTGGGCAAACCAAAGGACGGTACGCTGGTTGTTCAGGGGACGAGCGCTATGGCAAATATGATTAAAATACTCCCAGAAATTGAAAAAAAGGGTTGGAATATAAAGATTATTTGCGCGACCAGTCCAGAGTTGTTTCATGCACAGAGTAAAGAGTATCAGCAGGAAGTTATCACTCCTTATGATTGGATGCATTCAACGATAGTCACAACTCAGGCGGGTTGGTTGATGCATGATTGGATATTTAATCCAATGGCAGAAGAATATGCACTTTCCTCAGATTGGGATAACCGCTGGCGCACTGGCGGTACATTGGACGAAGTGATTGATGAAGCTCATTTATCTCCAGAATGGTTGATAAAAGGTATTGAGCGATTTGTGAAAGATAAGGAAAAACGCATAGATTTTCTAAGAGAATAAGTTTATAAAATCGGTAATTAATACTTACAAAAATAAAGGAAAAGAGGTAAATAAAGGATGAAAACAACAGGTTTTGCAGGACGAGATTTTCTAGCGGAGACCGATTACACTCCCCAGGAGATCAAGACAATTTTAGAGGTCGCGGAAGAGTTGAAGCGGCAGCACGCCATAGGCATTTATCATGATGATCTGCTGCGATCAAAAACATTGTTCATGCTTTTCTACAACCAATCACTGCGGACACGCAATTCATTTGAAGCGGGTATGACGCAGCTGGGAGGGCACGCGCACTTTTTGGACCCCACAAAGATATATACTCCCGCGATGGAAGGGAAAGAAGTAGCATACAGCACAGAACGTGTCTCAGATGTGGCGCGTGTGTTGAGCCGTATGGGGGATGCGATTGCGATCCGATGTTACGGTGACCCGGTGGAATGGGAATATGGTGGAGCGAACGCGTTGATGCGGGAATTCGCCCGCTGGTCAGATATACCCATTCTGAATATGGAAGATGATATATACCATCCTTTCCAGGGGTTAGCGGATATGCTGACTATCAAAGAAGAATTTGGCGGATTCAAGGGCGTCAATTTCACCATGTCATGGGCATATTCACCGAGCGTACATAAACCGCGCGCGGTTCCACAGTCCGCGATCCTTTATGCGACTATGCTGGGCATGAACGTCACCCTTGCGCACCCAGAGGGGTTTGATCTTGCTCTAGATATCATCAAACAATGTGAGACATACGCTGAAGATGTCGGTGGATTGTTTAAGATCACGCATGATTTCGCGGAAGGATTCAAGGGCGCACATGCGGTATATCCGAAAGCGTGGGCACCAGTCACGCTGTTCCAGCCGCCAGTTGGAGAGTTTGATTTTGAAAAATCCCAAAGGATCCAGGATTCATTCAAGAGCTGGAAAGCTACCAGCGAGTTGATGGATACCTGCGAGAAAAAAGCCATTTACATGCACTGCCTGCCAGCAGACCGCGGACATGAAGTAAATAATGACGTCATGGATAAGACAGAGGGTCTGGGATGGCGCTCTGCGATCTTTGATGAAGCGGAGAATCGTCTGCATGTTCAAAAAGCGGTTATGAGTTTATTGATGAAATAGGAAAACAGGAAAGAATAAAAATGAGAAAGAGAAAATACCCACTTGGTATTTTCTCTTTTTTGTTAATTAAGAGGACGTTTTTTGATCGGTTACTGAAATTATCGACTCGCGTTTTTTCACTGTGTTGTTAATTAGAATATTTATTTAAAGAAATGGGCATTTCCTTTACATTAAAAATAATGCGATTTATACTATTAAAAACGATTAAAAAGGAGCAGAGAAATGGCAAAAGCCTGGGAGCTTGAACGAGAAATACGCATAAAAGCAATCCCTATGGATCGCCGCGTGCATGCAAGTGACTGGTTTGACTTAAGTATTTTAGATCAAGCGAATGATATGATGCTGAAAATGTTTTGGGAGTCGCACGTACCTGGGTCCGGGGCAGTTGAACACGCATACATGGAAATGATGCAGGCGCAGGAAAACAAAGGATATGACCTTTCTAAAGCAATTCCATTTTATTCACAAGGCTTGAGTTTGTTGAAGAGTGGCGATATTGTCGGCTTACGGGCGATAACAACAAGTTTGTTAGAGGCGGTTTATGCTGCACCGAAAATTGAAGAACATCCGTATCATACTTTTTCTCATCCTGCAGAATGGGATGAAGTTAAGAATGAGATGGGAAATGTTAACCATGAGAATAAAATGGGATCCATTAGTGATTTGGAAGATAAGGTTTATTTTGGTTGGTTGGGTCAGTTAGCTGGTGGATCTTTTGGGACAGCGATTGAGGGTTATACCGGGGAAAAAATCGCCGAAGTATACGGGGATGTGACAAAGTATATAACTGATCCTGAAACAATGAATGATGATGTGGTTTATGAGTTGATCCTGCTGGATGTTTTTTCGGAAATGGGCAGAAAAATCTCATCAAAAGAAATTGGGCTGGAATGGGTAAAACAACTATCTTTCGGATGGTCAGCGGAGTGGATAGCTCTTCAGAATTTGCGTAATGGATATCTGCCGCCAGAATCAGGAAATCTCCGCAACCCTTTCTCAGATTGGATTGGTGTTCAAATGCGCGGGATGATCTGCGGGATGCTGGCCCCCGGTTGGCCCATGGAAGCCGCACGATTAGCACATGTGGATGGTGTTGTATCACACTCGGCGAATGGTGTATATGGAGGAATATTTGCCGCAGTATTGGCATCGTTGGCGTTCGTCGAAGATGACCATAGACAGCTTGTACTTTCTGCCGCGGAATATATTCCTAAAGGAAGTGACTATAAAAAATGCTTGGATTATGTTCTAAAGACTGTTCAACAAACTGATAAGCCGGAAGATGCGTTGGAATTGTTTGATGAATATTTCAAGAAATATAACTGGATTCACGCTTATCCTAATATGGCAGCTGATGTGGTGGCGTTGTGGTATGGGGAAGGGGATATGACGCGCTCTTTCTCACTGCTTGCGAAGGCCGGAGCAGATGTGGATTGTAATGCTGGATTGGTGGGAAACGTACTTGGCATTATCAGCGGAGTTCCCGAGAAATGGGCTGAACCAATTGGGGATCTGTTGGAAACCTATTTGCCTGGTAAGGAGCGTTTGTCAATTAAAAATATAGCAAAATTAACTTCTGATCTTTCAAAAAAGACCAGTTAGATATCTGGTATTTGGTTTCAGGGCAAGGCTTTGGCATAGAATATCAGCCATAATTTTATGGCTGATGTTTTTAATATCTAAAGAACAAGATGTAAATAATTTGTTCGTCCTTTAGTAGGTAAGTTTCTAGTGGGAGAAAATATCTAAAATGCCGTTGTTGGCTTGGAAAAGTTGGGTAATAGGTAAAGAATAAAATCGGGTTGTTGAAAAATGGCATAAGTTTCTTAGGAAAGATGTTGTTTTGGAAGAGAAACCCAATCTGACTTAAGAAAAATTTTATAAATAAAGGGGAAAAGAAAGGATGAAATTCACCTTTCTAGCCATACAAACATCAAAAAACAAGTTGACAAAATTCAATGGCTGATATATATTATATGTATTCTTGTTGGGTCAACCCATCAATACTCAAGGATGATGATGCAGCGAATTTCTCGTTCTAGTTATAAGCCAATATATTTACAAATATGTGATCTTATACGCGAAAAGATAAATTCTGGAAAACTATCTCCCGGAAGTCGTGTGTGGTCAGAAAATGATATTGTGGAACAATTTCAAGTGAGCCGCAATACTGCACAAAAAGCGATTGAGACACTTGCAAATGAAGGTATTGTGTCACGGGTACAGGGTAAGGGATCGTTTGTAGCGCAACCAAAAGTGGATTATGGGCTGCAGCACCTGGTTAGTTTTACAGAGGAAACTTTTGGGAAGGGGCTAAACCCATCTTCAAGGATCCTTTGTTTCGACAGGGAACACCCTGACCATCAACATGCTAAAAATCTAAACATCTCTGAGGATGACTGGGTGTATAAACTAGAGCGCTTACGCCTGGCAAATGAATATCCGATCGCTCACCAAATTTCCATTATACCTGAGGAATTATGTCCAGGTTTAAAGGACTATGACTTTTCAAAACAATCGTTATATGAAGTCTTTGAGAAGGAGTTTAATCACTTACTTTCATGGCAAAAAATTATTGTTAACCCGATTGTTGCTGATGATAGTATCGCTGAGATGTTCGATATTCTTCCGCACACCCCATTGCTGCATACTGATTCAATTTTATATTTAGCCGGGGGAACACCAATTGAGTCAAATATGAATATATATCTCAGTGAACGTTATCAATTTACAGTTTTTTCATATCGCAATGCTTCATCGAAGAGGACAGAGGAAAAATGAAAATTGGACTTATTGGAAGCGGGGGACGTGAACACGCCATTGCGGAAGCAATATGCAAAGATCCGCAGTGTGATTCTCTTTTTGTGTTTGGTAGCCACTTGAATCCAGGCATTCAAAAAATTACCAAAGAATCGTTTCTTGGTGACATGCACGACTTACATAAAATTGATGATTTCTTTACGGCAAAAGGTGTAGAACTGGTTGTCGTTGGTCCAGAAGTTCCGTTGATCTCAGGGATTAGTGACCAACTTCGCCCAAAAGGATTTAAGGTGGTTGGGCCAACAAAAGCACAAGCCCGCTTGGAGGGTGATAAGGTTTTCATGCGAGATCTTCTTCGCCGCCGCGTAAAAAAGGGTTCCTTGATTTGGCGGGAGGTAAAGGATGTGGCATCTGCCCGAGATTTCATTACCGAAGTGGGTCAAGTAGCGGTGAAACCTATTGGTCTCACAGGTGGAAAAGGGGTGTGGGTGATGGGTGTTCATTTTCATACAATAGAAGAAGCTTTGGAGAAAGTGGAATTTGCCCTCAGGCAGGATGGTGTTGTTCTTCTTGAAGAACGCCTGATCGGTGAAGAGTTTTCAAGAATGGCTTTTGTGTCTGACGGCAAGATTGCTCCGATGTCAGTAGCTCAAGATTTTAAATATGCTTTTGATGGTGACCAGGGAGGAATGACAGGCGGAATGGGCGCTTATTCGATGGCAGATGGGGCAATGCCTTTTCTAAATTCAGAAGACTTAGAACAAGCGGATTCTATCCTTCAATCAACTGTAGATGCTATCGAGGCAGAATCTGGAGAAAGCTATCGCGGGTTCTTATATGGCCAATTTATGGCAACCGCAGATGGAGTGCGGGTGATTGAATATAATGTGCGGTTGGGTGATCCAGAAGCTATTAATATGATGGCTTTACTTGAAACGAATGCAGTAGATTTGTTTGGAACGATTGCCGAAGGTACTCTGAATAAAAGTGAAGTGTCATTTATTTCTAAGGCATCTGTTGTCAAATATCTTGTTCCAGCTTCCTACCCTGACAGTGGTAACGAACATGTTGAAATTGATTTCAATGAAAAGGAAATTAAAAAAGCGGGTTTTTCAGTGATATTTGCTTCTATCACACAAAAGGGGCAAATTATGGAAACATTGGGTTCCAGGGCGCTTGCGATTGTTGGGTTGGGGGAGAGCGTTTATAATATCTCTGAACAAATGGAAGCACTGCTTGAACGAATTGAGCCATCCACTATGCGGCATCGCAAAGATATAGGCGATGAGATTGTAATTCGTAATAAGATCCAAAAAATGAGGGGCATACGAAACGAAGTTTCTTAATGAAAAAAAACAAGACTGATTTTAATTTGTTGGAGAGATTGACGGGAGTGCCAGGGGTATCGGGGCGCGAGGAGCGAGTAGCTGATCTGATTCGCACGTCATTACCTTCTAAAACCTGCAGCTGCAGTCTTGATAACCTTGGGAATCTGATCGCACATATACCTGGTGAAGGAAAGCGCGTGATGTTAGCTGCGCATATGGATGAAGTTGGGTTAATTGTGCAGCGCATTCTTCCTAATGGGTTTTTGAAAGTAGAACGTATTGGCGGCACAAGCCTGCGCGCTTTACCCGGCAGCCGGCTTTCCCTCTGGACTTCACAAGGATGTATTCCCGCTTCTGTGGGCATTTTGCCGCAGCATTTAGACACAAAAGAGCCTGTGGATTTTTCAAAGATTTATATTGACATCGGCTCATCTTCGGGTCAGGAAACAAGAGCGATGCATGTTGCTCCGGGCGATGTGCTTACATGGGAATCTCCTTTGCGTTCTGTTGGTGACACAATCATTAGCGGGAAAGCTTTAGACGACCGGTTGGGGTGTTGCATTCTGATACAATTGGCAAAATTGCTTCAACCTGAAGAGTTGAAATGCGACCTTTTCCTGGCTTTTACCGTGCAGGAAGAGACGATGTTGATGGGCGGGGTGACAGCGGCAAATGCTGCCGCACCTGAAATCATCATCGGGGTTGATGGCACTTTGTCTTTCGATACACCTGATTTAGAAGGATCGCAAAGCGATATTCGTCTGGGAAAGGGCCCTGCGATTAAATGGATGGATGCTATTCGCGGAAAAATGGCAGCTTTTGTTCCAAACCATAAATTGGCCCTGCATGTTCGTGAAATAGCACAAAGAAATAATATCCCCTTACAAGATGAAATTGTTACTGGAGTGAGCACAGCAATCACCCCTATGCTTTTTGCTGCAAAAGGAGCGGCGGGACTCGCTTTATCCGTTCCGATACGTTATCATCACACACCGGTTGAAACGGCTGATTTGCGTGATGTTGAAAATACTATTTTTCTGTTAAAAACATTATTAACAAATGAATTGTGATTATTAAGATGCATATTAAAGGAAAAATTGTCTGAATTAAAGAAGGATGAATAAGAAATTGGATTTTAAAATGGATTTATTCTTAAGTATTTTGCAAATTGTTCAAACTTCATCGATCAATAACAAAACATTTTATGGAGGTGTATTATAAGAAGTTGAATTTACCTGGGAAGGGTTGGATGTCTGAAAAGAACATGCAGCCAGAAAAATTTTATTAAAAAACATAAAGGAGAAAAAATGAAAAACAAATTTCTATCAATTTTCGGACTGTTGGCAATCGCCGCATTGGTTCTAACCTCCTGCGCACCAGCTGCTGCAGAAGAGGCACCAGCCGCTGCAGAAGAGGCACCTCTCAAGGTTATTAACCTGATCAATGGTGTGCTTGGAGATAAATCCTTCTTTGACTCCGCAGAGCGCGGTGTGAAAAAGGCTTCTGAGGAACTCGGTATCGAATATAAGACTATCGAATTAGGTATTGACCCTGCCGCATGGGAACCTGGATTAGAGGATGCAGTTGAGAATGAAGAATATGATGTCTTCATCTTGGGCACCTGGCAGATGACGGAGTTCCTGGAGAAAATTGCACATAAATATCCCGATAAGTATTTCTTCATCTACGATGCGCCAGTTAATCCTGAAAACTGCGAAGAAGGCTGCACGAATGTTTATGGTATCGCTTACCTGCAGAATGAGGGTTCCTATCTGGCCGGTCTATATGTTGGATTAATGACTGAAACCGGAATTGTTGGAGTGGTTGGCGGACAGGATATTCCTGTTATCAATGACTTCATCGTTGGCTATGAGCAGGGTGTACTCGCTGCGGATCCTGACAACCAGGTTATTGTGAACTATGCCGGCAGTTGGAATGATCCCGCCAAGGGCAAGGAATTAGCATTGGCTATGTACCAACAGGGCGCCGACTACGTTTTCCAGGTCGCAGGTGGAACTGGCGAAGGTGTTTTCCAAGCCGCGCTAGAAGTTGGCAAGTACGCTATTGGTGTTGATTCAGACCAGGCGCTTATCATTGAAGAAACCAAACCTGAACTGGCTGCTGTTATCGCAACCTCCATGATGAAGAATGTGGACAACAGCCTTTTCCGTGGGTTGAAGATGCACTTAGATGGCACTTTGGTTTATGGCACAAAAGAAGCTCTGGGTGTCTTAGAGGGCGGTGTAGGCTTGGCAAAGAACAAGTTCTATGACGAAATGACTCCTCAGGATGTCAAGGACGTGATTGCTCAAGCTGAGCAGGATCTGATAGATGGCAAGATTGAAGTTGCCACAGTATTATAAAGAAAAATAAATAGATAAATCGTAGACAGAGGTTTTGCACCTCTGTCTACCCTCTATAATGGAGGTTATATGACATTGCTTGTTGATATGCGTAATATCGTAAAAGTATATTCAAATGGGGTGATCGCGAATAATGGCGTCAACTTCCAAATTAAAAAAGGGGAGATTCACGCAATCGTTGGGGAAAATGGGGCAGGCAAGACTACCTTGATGAAAATTTTATACGGATTGGAACAACCCACCTCTGGTGAGATATTTATTAAAGGTGAGAAAGTAGAGTTTAAAAATCCAATCGATGCCATGAACAAAGGTGTGGGAATGGTGCATCAGAACTTTATGCAAGTGCCTTCTTTTACGGTCGCCGAAAACATTGTTTTAGGTCATGAACCAACTGAGCACTTATTTTTAGATAAAAAGAAATCTATTGAGATTACAGAAGAATTATCAAAGCGGTATGGTTTATTCGTGGAACCTACTGCTGTTACGGAAACGATCAATGTTGGTATGCGCCAAAGGATTGAAATTCTGAAAATTTTATATTTGGGCGTAGAGATATTGATATTGGATGAACCAACTGCTGTGCTGACACCTCAGGAGACAAAAGATTTATTCAAGGCTGTCCGTGTTTTGGTAGAACAGGGGAAAACGATTATTTTTATTACACACAAACTGCGCGAGGTAAAAGAAATCTCAGATCGGGTCACCGTGATGCGTAATGGAAAGATTATGGGAACGCTGCAAACTTCTGAAGCTACTCGGGGGGGGTTGGCGCGCATGATGGTCGGTCGAGAAGTATTTTTGGATATTAAGAAAACCAAGATGAAGCGCGGTAAAAAAAAGATGGTTATAAAGGACCTTTCTTATGTTTCCGATACAGGGCGAACTATGTTACGCGATGTCTCATTTAATATTTATTCGGGTGAAATTTTAGGCGTTGCCGGTGTTGAAGGCAACGGTCAAACTGAATTAGTAGAAGTCTTGACGGGTTTACGAGTCCCTGCTGCAGGACAAGCAACTGTCGGGGGGAATGTAGTTACAGGGAAAACACCCCGTGAAGTGCGGATGGCAGGTGTGGCTCATATTCCAGAAGATCGCTTGACCAATGGGTTAGCGGTTACTGCATCTATCGATGATAATTTGATCGTTGATCGCTTTTTTAAACCTCCTTTCCGGAAAGGCGTGACAATCGATTATGAAGAGATAGAAAAAAATGGGGAGGAAATGATTGAAGAGTTTGGTATTCTTACCCCTAATGGGCAACTACCTGTATCCTCCCTTTCTGGTGGAAATATGCAAAAGGTAGTTGTCGCACGTGAATTTTCTTCGTTGCCAAAAATATTAGTGGCTGCCCAACCCACGCGGGGAATAGACGTTGGTGCTACTGAGTTTATCCGTGAACAGCTTATTAAGAAGAGAACAGATGGCGCAGCTATTTTATTAATTTCTGCAGATTTGGCTGAAGTAATGAGTCTTTCTGACCGCATTATTACCATGTTTGAGGGTGAGATTACCGGTGTTTTTCCTGATGCCTCAACGATCAAGGAGGAAGAATTAGGTTATTACATGTTAGGTGTTAAACGGCAGTCAGAAAAAGAGATGGAGGCATTGTTATGAGAAAATTTTTCTCTAATCCAGCAGTTCGGGAGGGATTACGTATAGTGATTGCTGTTAGCGCTGCCCTTTCCCTTGGTTTTTTGGTCACCTTATTTGTGTCAGAAGATCCTGTTGGTGCATACAAAGCGTTTTTATTGGGTCCATTGAGCAAATTTAATCGTTTTGGTGATTGGATCGAAGAATCGATCACATTGATACTTGTGGGGTTGTCGGTGGCAATTGCTTTCAGAGCAAATTTATTCAGCATGGGTACAGAGGGACAGTTACTATTGGGGGCGTTGGTGTCAGGTGCAATAGCGCTTTTTGTTCCCCTCCCAACGATTTTTAGAATTCCTCTGGCAATAACTGCCGCGATGGTTGTTGGTTTTGCCTGGGGGTGGATCCCGGGGTATTTGAAAGCATACTTAGATGCGAACGAGATCGTATCCACTTTAATGCTTAATGCGATTGCCCTTAAGATATATGATTACTTTTTAATTTTTCACATTAAGGCACCAGATGCGGGCTATAATGCTTCTGATTTTTTTTCAGAAGAAGGGTCACTGCCGTCTTTTGTTGCAAATGTGCCATTTCTTAAAGATGCCTATACATTATTTTCTGACAAAACAAATATCTCCATTATGGTATATATCTTAATAATTGCTGTGATCGTAGCATATTATTTAATTAATCGTACACCATTTGGTTATAAACTGCGAATGGTGGGTGCCAACATTAAATTCGCTCGTTATGGAGGCATTGATACTAAGAAAACGACGATTTTGGTATTTGCAATTAGCGGTATTTTTGGCGGTTTGGCTGGCGCACATTTGTCGATGGCCATACACACCAAACTTATCGCAAATATATCTGTGGGAATGGGTTTTGAGGGAATTGTTGTAGCGATTCTAGCCAGAAATAATCCACTTCTGATACCCATAACGGGATTGGCATACGGCTATCTGCGTGCTGGAGCAAATGTGATGGAACGCGCATCGGATGTGTCAAGGGAAATGGTTTTTGTCATCCAGGCTTTGATCATCCTGTTTGTTACCGCTGAGCGATTTTTGCCAACTATACAGAAAAGGATAGAAATACGGAAGGAAAATGGTATCGATAAGAAAAATATAGCTCCTTCTGATGGAGGTTCTCATGCAGATTGATTTGGTATTGAAGGGTATTTTTAGTGCAATGTTCCTTGCCAGTATTATGAGGATTAGTACACCAATTATCCTTCCAGCACTGGGTGGGTTGATCACTGAACTTTCAGGATCAATAAACATTGCCCTGGAGGGAGTCATGCTCACTTCCGCTTTTACTGGTGTGGTTGTTTCTGCTTTTACACAAAATGTGTGGCTGGGTGTTCTTGCGGGGATTGCCGCAGGTATATTGTTCTCGGGGCTCCTGGCGTATTTCCATCTCTATCTAGAAACAGATATTATTTTAGCTGGAATAGCGCTTAATATCATGGCAACTGGCGGGACGATATTCTTGCTGTATGTCCTTACTGGCGATAAAGGTAACTCCTCGTCATTGGCAAGTAAAATGGTGCCTGTCGTGGATATACCTTTTATTAAAGATATCCCCTTTTTAGGGGAAATCCTTTCAGGGCATAATATCTTTGTTTATGCGGCTATTGTTCTCACTTTTCTAACTTATATACTGCTCTACAACACCAAATTTGGAGTTCATTTGAGAGCTGTGGGTGAGAATCCAACGGCAGCTGCGTCATTGGGCATACCTGTGAGGTCAATAAAACTTATATCTATATTAATAAGCGGGTTTCTTGCTTCTCTTGGCGGGTTGAATCTTTCTATGGCTTACCTGTCTATTTTTCAGCGTGAGATGACAGCTGGGCGCGGATTCATTGCATTAGCAGCGGTCTATCTTGGCGGTCGAAGGCCGTGGGGAACCTTCCTGGCGGCGATCCTTTTCGGTGCTGCAGATGCGCTTTCCAATCAATTAGGGACATTGGATATCCCATCACAATGGGTCCAGGTGATTCCTTATGCCATTACGATTATTGCGCTTGTAGTATATGGGATCCGCAGAAAGGCACAGATTGTCGAACAAACAAGGCGTTTCCAAGAGCGAGAACTAGCGAAAGTTAATAATAACCATACTACTACATGATTTGAGTAAATTCAATACAGGCAGGCAGTCAAACGACTTGTTGGAATAAAAGCATAGATTATCTGTTTGGTTTCTATTGGCTATATAGGGGAGCAGAGTTATCAAGGGTCATTGCCCTTAAGGTAATGACCATAAGATAGTGATTTCAGAAAGGGTATAACAATAAGATATATGATTATACAAATTTATGCTTTCACAGACGCGGAAACCGCGGTTGCAGCAGTAGAACTTGGTGTGGACAATATCGGGTTCGTAGCCGGCCAATATGGAATTGTCCATGGTGAATTAAGCTTTAGTGAAGCGCGGGAGATCGTTGTTTCGCTGCCACAAAAAGCTACCTCAATTGCTATAACCATGTCGGAAGATGTCGAAGAAATCCTGCGTATGGCATCTGAAGTGAAGCCGGATATTGTGCATATATCCACAGACGTGGATTGTGTGAGTGTTGAAGCGATGCAGGATTTGCGCTCTCATCTGGACGCGAATATTCGTTTGATGAAGGCTATTTCTGTTGAGGACGAAAAAAGCATTCTGCTTTCTCAACAATTCGCCGCGGTGAGTGATTTACTGTTGCTGGATACCAAAAGGTCAGGTTTTCCTGGTGTTGGTGCGACTGGTTTTACTCATGATTGGGATATTAGCCGGCGGATAGTTGAATCTGTTGATATCCCTGTCATTATGGCTGGCGGTTTAACGGCGGAAAATGTTTGTGATGCAATTCATGAGATACATCCATGGGGGGTGGATAGCAACACATCAACAAATGTACCCGGAAGTTTTGTAGAAAAGGATTTACAAAGAATAGCGGCTTTTGTCGACGCAATTAAAAAATGCGAAAATGCAGATGAAGGCGGGGCGCAGAAAGCATGAGCGGCAGGGAAATTCTAATGCTGGGAGATATTAATATTGATACTGTTTGGCCAGTTTCTGAGTTCCCGACCCCGGGAAGAGATGGATTAACTGAAACTGTAAAAGTGGAAATGGGGGGGGCGGTTATTAATTCTGCTATTGTTCTTGACAACCTGGGACAACGTACGAGTTTGTTGGGATGTGTCGGAAAAGATGTTTGGGCTGAACAGATGACCCGGGAATTAGCGCAAACTAATATTAATCAAAAGCATATTTACGTTAAACCGGAAAGCACAACTGGCCTTACTTTTATTATTGTTACTCCTGATGGGGAAAGGACAATGTTTTCTTATCGGGGAGCAAATATTCAGTTAGAAATACAAGATATTGATGAGTATGCTTTTAAGGATGTTTGTATACTGCATATTTCTGGTTACGCACTGCTGAAGCCCCCACAGAAGAACGCTGTTTGGCGCGCGGTGGAATTAGCTAAAAATCATAGTGTTCAAATTTGTTTGGATACAGGCCTTGAACCTGCTATTCAGAACCCAAAGGATCTGCGCCGTTTATTAGGTGAGCTTACCCTTTGCATAAGTGGTCCCCAGGAGATTTCCATATTACTTGGTTCAACATCACCGGAAGAAGCCGCTGATTTATTACTTTCATCAGGCGTTCAGCTTGCGGCGATCAAGTTGGGTGAGAAAGGCAGTTTTATGGCTGATGATAAAGGCCGATTTTTCTGCCCATCCTTTCCTGTTGATGCCGTTGATACAACTGGCGCGGGAGATTCGTTTACCGCAGGAGTGTTATATGGGTGGACGCATGGGTTGAGTTTGCCTGCTTCCGCTGTGTTAGCAAGCGCCCTTGGCGCGCTTGCCGCTTCAGCTTATGGCGCTGGTTTTTCTTTGCCTGACAGAAAACATGTGGTGGATTTCCTAAGATCAAGGCAAGGTGAATCAGAAACGGTTGTACGCAATGGCATAGAAGAAGTAATCGCTGATTTGGAAAATGGTTGAGATTATTTTTACCCACAGTGATATCTTTTGCAACGGGTTTGTTTTACTGCATGTAAAGCGCCCGATAAAAAACATGTATTAATGTTAATACCAGAGATTTACAGGTGCTGATTATTGTTATCGATAATTGTTAAGAAAAGAAGAAAATTAAGATCATTTAAATCTAGAAAAGAAACGTGGAGATTATGTATAAAGAAATTAAAATAAATTCAGAAGCAAGTGAATGCCTTATTAACCTTACAGAAGAAATAAAGCAAGCTGTTAGCGACAGTAAAATCAAAGAAGGTGTTTGTGTGGTTTTCGTCCCACATACAACTGCAGGAGTTACGATCAATTCAGCCATGGATGAACTGACACTCAAGGATATTATCACTGAGACACACCGATTGGTGCCTACACGAGTTGATTTTAATCATATCTATGATACTCCAGCCGATGCATCTGGCCATGTTAAATCTGTCTTAATTGGAAACAGCCTTTCATTGATCGTAGCAAATGGCGAAATAGTTATTGGTGGTTCACAAAGTGTACTGTTTTTTGAGTTTGATGGTCCCCGCGCTCGGCGTGTGCTGTTACGCATAATGGGAGATTCTGAATAAGAAAATGTTTGTGATGGGAAAGATAATTATTGATACAGATCTTGGGGAGTTGATCTTTTCAAGGAACGCTTAACAAAGAAGACTGTTTAATAGAAGAGAGAAAAAAATGCGTAATTTTTGGATTGATACTGATACTGCCTCAGATGATGCCGTAGCTATATTAATGGCGCTGAGATGGCCTGACGTGAATGTGCTTGGAATTTCGGTTGTTGCGGGGAATGTGCATGTTGAAATAGGGGCAAAAAATGCCCTTTATACTGTCGAATTATGTGGAAAGAAAACACCTGTATACTTGGGTGCTTCACAGCCGTTGGTACGTGAATCCACCTGGGGTTATTTCTTTCACGGCGATGATGGAATGGGGAACAAGAATTACCCGGAGTCCAGTCTTCCTTTAGCTGAAGGTAATGCTGTTGAAGCATTGATTGAAGCTGTAAGAGCTAACCCGGGGAATATCACTTTAATCACCTTGGGGCCATTTACCAACATTGCTTTAGCATTGAGGATCGCACCGGATATTGCCGAAAAAATCTCCATGTGTTATGCAATGGCAGGCGCGGCAGCTACCCTTGGCAATGTAACCCCTGCGGCTGAGTTCAATGTCTATGTGGATCCAGAAGCAGCTAAAATTGTCTTTGATTCAGGAATACCACTCTTGATGGTGGGATGGGAACATTGCCGTGGATCTGCCAATTTAGTAGAAAAAGAGATGGGCCACGTTCGTTCTTTCAACACTCCTTTGGCGGATTTTGCGATCGATTGTAATGCGCATGCCATATCGACAAATAAAGAGTGGTTGACTGAACCAGGACTTGCACTTCCTGATCCAGTTACTATGGCAGTTGCGCTCGATCCAAGCATCTGCACTAAGCGCAGCGCACATTTTGTGGACGTTGAAATAGACAGTGAACTTACCCTCGGGATGACTGTGGTTGATCAGCTGGGGGTTACTAAAAAAGAAGCGAATATCGAAGTGTGTTGGGAAATAGACATCCAAGGATGGAAAGATTTACTTTATAAAACACTGCAGTAGGAATAATGGTTGATTTGTATTGTTTAGGCGGAGCATCAGTCGATTTGGTTTTAGAAGCCCCACGTTTTCCTAGGGATGGGGAAAAGTTTTTTGTTGATTTTTCTGGCCAGTTAGCGGGAGGTTTTATCGCGAATACTGCCTGCGCGGCCGCAAAGTTAGGACTGCGTACTGGTTGGGGCGGATTGGTGGGCGGAGATGCTTTTGCTCAGACCATTATGCAAGATTTCGAATTATTTGGCGTGGAGACATCGGATGCTGTTGTTTTAGAGGAAAGTTCAACTGATTTTACGGTCATTATTTTGCCTCCCAGTGGTGAAAGGACGATTCTGGTCGTTCCAATACTACCAACCCCGCCGCTTCTTACTAGCAGCATAAAACAATCATTGGCGAAAGTGCGCCTTGGTTACACGGTGTTTTACGAGCAGGATTGGTTTATCGAAGTCGCGCAATTAATCCACACGGGAGGGGGAAAAGTGGTGGTAGACATGGAAGTAAGTACTTTAAAGGATATGAATGCCGCAAAAGCGATGATTCGACATACTGATATTATTTTTACAAGTGAGGAGGGAATCGGCAAGGTTACAGGAAGTAGGTCTGCGGAGGATGGGGTTGAGGAGATTCTTTCCCTGGGGCCAGAAATTGTCGTGATAACCAGGGGCAGTGAAGGAGCAGAGGTTTTTTCTTTGGAAGCTCGATATTCAACAGGGGTATATGATGTCCCGGTGAAAGATACAACCGGAGCAGGTGATTGTTTCCATGCCGCTTTTCTTTACGGTATCCTATCTGACTGGAATCTTCAGCATTGCCTGGAATTTGCAAGTGCAGCGTCAGCGATTTTGGTGCAAGAAATTGGCGCTCGCGGAGGATTGCCCACTTTATTTGAAGTTCAAAAATTTATGAAAACCAACCAAAAAAAGGAGAACCAAATTTAATGAATTACATGATTGAACAGATCCACAGTTTACCGGAGTTAATGAACCAGATTTTTCAACCACTTGATGATACTATCCGAACCAAATTAGACCATGAGCTCTGCCTCTCTGTGAAGCGTCTTTATGTTGTTGGCTGCGGTGATTCACATCACGCGTCCCTTGCCACTGAATTGGCATTTGAATCATTAACTCGCCTTCCTGATGACCCTATGACCTCTATGTTGTTCGGGCGTTACGCAGCAGGTTTTATTCCCCAAACAGGTCCCAAGACAAATCTAGTGATTGGGATTTCTGTTTCAGGTGCCGTATCGCGTACAGCAGAAGCATTGCGTATGGGTAAACAAGCAGGAGCGACAGTTGTTGCCTTGACCGCAACACCTGACAGTGCTGTGGGAAAAGAAGCTGACACCATTTTAGATGTTCCAGTGCCTGAATTTCCTTCACCAGAAGGTGTGATAATACCCGGTGTGCGCAGTTACTTTACCAGTCAAGTGGGTCTTTTCTTGACTGCGATCCGAATCGCTGAGATATGCGGGCAATTAAATAATTCTCAAGCGGCAGAACTGAGAGCTGAAATTCATGGCTTTGCAGATCTGGCCAGCAAAACAATTGAAGAATGTGATCCAATTGCAAAGAAGGCCGCGCAGGAATGGGCAAGTGAAGGAGAATTTGTCTTTGCTGGCAGCGGTCCCAACTATGCGACAGCTTTGTTCACTGCTGCTAAAGTGCTTGAGGCCTCAGGTGATTCAGCGCTTGGGCAGGATGTGGAAGAATGGGCACATTTGCAGTATTTCGCTAAGAATAAAACTACACCTACTTTTATCATTAGTGCAGGAGATCGTGATTTATCACGTTCTGTAGAAATGGCGGTTGCAGCAAAACAATTAGGCCGAGGTTTGGCAGTTATTGCTCCGAAATCAGCAGTGGGTATAACGGAACATGCGGATTATCATTTCCCCGTTCCAGAAGTGAAAGAAATGTTCTCTCCGCTAATTACAGCTATCCCTGGGGAGCTATTCTCCGCGTATGTTGCAGAAGAGAAGGACGAGCCATTTT
>CBDAFG010000009.1:0-29593 GCA_965195205.1 uncultured Pelolinea sp.
ATATTTATTCTATCATTTTGACTAATTTCAATAGTGCATCAGAATGCCCACATAATACATCACAAGGCTGCTGAAAATCAAGAGTTTTAGGTATTTTAGGCAGTTGCCTGAGAAGATATATTCGTTGTCAGGCGGCATTCATTTTCACGCAATATGCTCTTCCAGAATTTTTAATATCTGCTCTGCCCAATAGATACGGTTGCGTTCTTTGCCAGTTACTTCGCGCAGGATGCCCAACGATTCAAGTTTCTCGATATACCTTTGAATGGTCGTATAACTGCCCATATTCAGCTTCTCCTGCGCCTGCGAAATGGATGTGATCGGGGGTTGCTGATTAGATAGTCCACCATCTGCTCCAGCTTTTCATGGTTGCGCTCATTGGTAAAGCGGACATGATACTGCAATCTTTTTTTTCAATTTCCTTGGTAAGCTGTTGATAAACTGGGCCAAGTTCATCATTCATTCTTTAAACCCCTCCGGATCAGGTGATCGTATTAAATGGCAAACTATTAATCATCTCCAGAACTTGCTGATCTTCTACAGTCTGGGAATAGAAGATTATATTTTTCTCGCTTTCTTTTTGATCCTTTGTGATTTCCCAGTTCTTTACGATATTTTTCTTGCTAATCGGTTCACGGATCTCTTTTTGCCGTATGTAATCGGTTATCTCTTCAAGATTTAATTGGTGTGTTTCCAAGATCAAGAATATGTCATAGAAATCTCGAAACCGGGCACGATCACTCATTGCGCGTATCTTCTCGGCGCAAATTTCTCGAATATCCATCACTCTAACAGGAAACTCAAGCCCCCAAATATTACGATAAGATAAGTTTTTTGCCGGAAGTAATACATTCTGGTTAAAATCAATTTCTACTTTGATTGAGTTTGGATAATTGAGAGGGCCTATATAAAGCAGCCGCTCAATTTTGATCGTGGTTTTTGATTGGTATTGCTTCTTGATTTCAAGATTATCTAAACTTGTCAGCACACCTTGAACTTCTTTAAGTGAAATAGGTTGTTGTCCGGAGGAAAAGTCTAAATCTTCTGAGAAGCGATATTGCTCCAGATAGCAGTGATGAATAGCAGTGCCACCTTTGAAAACCAATTTCTTACCCAAAGGAGAGTTGGTTATTAACTGTAGAGTAAGCGCCAACATATAATCTTTTTCTGCTACCTGCAATGGGTATTTTAGTGATTTCCTGTTTATTAGTTCTAATTGTCGGCGTGATATCATTAATCCCCTTTTACTGTTTGGTATTTGTCAAAGTATTTATCGTAATAAAGGCGCCACTTGGAATTAAAGGTTTTATCATCATTACTCATCCAATGAGTGCTTCGGCTATTAGAGATTGATTGAAAGAATTGTTCTGAGTTCATCCCAAGTAAATCAAATACGAAGCCCAAAACCTTCATGGTTTTTAAAGAAGCTAAACTTGCGTATTGGAACAATTTATCAATATCCAGGTCTTCTTGATAGTTCTGTAACTTTTCAATCACCAGATCAACCACATATTTCCCCTTGCGGAAGTGGATCATGTCCACTAAAGCTTTCTCAGTAAAGGCAATCCTCGCTGACATATTTTCAATTTCTACTGCTTCCCAACCAGTAAACATCTTTTGTTGAGTTTTGATGAAGCGATATTGAATTGCATCAAGATCTGTCACCTTATATTGTTTAAGTGACACCGATGTGAATTGACCTGCGAATTGGTCAAACATCCCTCTGTGGGCCAATGCAGCCTCAAACGAGACATAGGATTCCTCAACTAGAAGGTTGGCTATCACATAGGGAGAAATGGATATAGATCCTCGGCTGCTCAGATCGGCGATCACATATAAGCCACGTTTTATGCGAATTAGCCAGCCATTTTTCACCAATTGCTGGATGCGATTGTGGGTTTGCTGGTAATCCCAGGTGTGCTTAGCCTCATCTTCTATTTGGCTGGCCGTAACTACTTTTCCATATCTAATGATCAGTTTTTCAAGCAGATCAGCGTCTTTTGTTGCTAAAGTTGTTCTTTTCATATCAGTTTATTAATTCGTATGAGTTAATAAGTATATACAAAATACACCAATTAGGTTGATTTGTCAAGAAGTCGCAGGTAAATTTTCTAAAGAAGATGGCTAAAAAAAGAACGGGTCTCTTTTTTTAGTAGAAAAGATAGACTCTTAAACCTACTATAATGTGTTTATGAACAATGATTGGAACGATTACAAACCTGAGATCGATGAACTAATCTCCCTAAGACAAGCCGCGGCGTTAAGCTGTTTATCGCAGGCTCATCTTAGATTATTGGTTAGAAATAATACAATTTGGGGGATTAAAATTGACACTATGTGGTTAACTACAGAAAAAGTTGTTTTGAATTATATTAAGATGGAGAGGAAAACAGGGCCAAAGCCAAAAAGCCCTTGACATTATAATCGTATCCGATTATTATAAGCTACCATCAAAGAATATTCTTCTCAACACGGCGTACACAGTTTTACCAAACCATAAAAACAGGAGGTTGCCATGGACGGCGGATCTGGAAATTAGGCTATATAAAAAACGGCAGTAATCGCGAACTGCCGTTTTTTCTTTACCATTTCCACTTGATTATGTAGTTTTCAAACAACCTTGGATTTTTCTTCTTCCAGGTGAATTTCATCCGGCCATCAGGGAGAGAACTAAAATTATCTTTACTCATTTGATGTGTTTTTCTACTATTGCTCTCCTCCACTTTAATTCGCAAAGGTCTTCGATTCTTTGGGAAAATTACATTCAAGCAGAATTTCTCTGTTTTCTGAGAAATATGGGTTTCCCAAGATTCTTCCGGTTTAATGAATCCGTCCTTAATATCCCACTTGATGTGAAAGTCATCCACATCTCCCCTATTCTTTACCTCATAAAGAGATAATAGAATAATCGTCTTATACCCAGATCGATACTTATCAACTGCTTTTCCGGGGTTGCACTGATAATTCAATAAAATCTTTCCGTCCCCCCATGCACAATCTTGATAGACAACAATATTATCCTGAAGATAATTAACTTTTTTTCTTTTTGAAAAGTGTGCTTTTTTACCCTTATCATCAAGTATCTCGAGGGTTGATTCATAATCCAGGACTTTGTACATGCCTTCTTGGGCATAACCCCGTAAAAGTTTCCCACCGTACTTCATGGAATTTCCGATTAATTCCGGCCAGGGAATGTTCATCAACAGATTGTTTAATATAGAAATGGCACTCATCTTTATCCCCATCGATCTTGTTCATGTTTTTCCAGTAATTCTTTAAGCGTTTTAGGTTCGTAATAAAGATCTCGCTCAATTGGCAGCCCCAATGATCCTTTGACAGATTGAAGTTCTGAAAGCGAAAAATATCCTAGTTCAACTTCAAATCCTGAAACCAATCCAAAGAAAAGGTCTTCCCCATCAAATTCACTGGCATACCATGACCAATTGCTGTCCGGTGTAAAGAACTTGACCAGAGCAATTGCCATTAAACCTAATTCTTCACCGCTATATAATGCTGGTAATTTCTCTCTACTCTCTGGATCAAGCAGGTTGTCCCCCGTTGGTGGTTTGAGATGTTCATTCATTAGGCGTTATGGTGAATTTATCACAGTCAACTATCTGCTGTCTAGACAAGCTTCGATAGTATTCTAAAAGGTGGGTACTTCATTGTATTCAGCAAGGAATCTCTATTCTTTACAAGTACTATTAGGAAAATACTCAAACAGTCACATAGTTTATCTTTTACTAGGAGAATCGCATGCAATTTCACCAGGAATTTGAAGCAAAGATATTTTTTTCTGAATGAAATCTCCCCGCAGAATATTGCAGGGAGATTTCATTATTTATAGTTCATTAACAATCTCAATGGGGATAATCTTTTCTTCACCACTTTGGCTCCAACCAGGATCGGGTAAAAAAGGAATTTGCTGTAGAATTGGAGCAATAAATTGTTTACTTTTTACTCTAAATTGAGTAGAAGAAACGAACAAAAGCAATCCTGAAGATAACACTGAAAACAAAACCAACACAACTAAAAACAAAATCCAATTTTTATTTTGCTGAATTAATTCCACTATAAACTAAACAAGTGAAAAAAATCTACTTTAAAAATAAAATTAATATTCTTTTGACTCAACATGAAGTGATTCACCCTCAGAGATACCAAATTCAGCCATGACTTGACTTCTAGCCTCTCTAGGAATAATAAAGCAAGAGGAAGCTCGTTCTTCTGATTTTATATTTCCGTATTGCTGAATTGACAAAGACATAAAAGTTGCAATAGAAGGATATATTGCAAACCCTTGATCATCAGGCTTATGATCATTTTTATACATAGAAATAGTTATACTAATAGTTATTAAATTAGTGTCAGGAGCAACTTCTGGTGTAAAACCAACTACGCTCATATTAGCCATCGTCGTATAATCTCCCTGAGCAATTGTTTGTTCGCGGTGAAAATCCCGGTTCTTTTTATTAGGGGCGGTAATATCCTGAGATACTATTCGCACAGTCACTTGCTGACCCTTCAACCAAGGGAAGCTGTCTAAAAACATTTTACTATATATTCGACTACTAACATCTGATGGCAGGTTTTCCCACCATTTCACGTATGGATGATCGGCAGAGATAAAATAGTCTAGTTTCACTCCAGACTCTCCCAAAACAAAATTATCTGATTCAATCGTCTCTGCAAAGGTGACTCGACCTTCTTTGATATCTTTTTCTGCACGATCTGTTAAAGCCATTAGCGGTAGGTAATACTGCTCATGTCCTTCGTCTATATCGGCAGTCTTTGGATAACGATAGGCCATCATGTCCTTATCCCAAACTGCCGGCTCGTTCTTCTCATCTGTTTTATACTGTTTAGCTTCTTCATCCCAAATGAAACCTTCTAAATCAATCCAAATGCTTCGCTCATTATCCAAGACTTCCGGAAAAAATGTCTCGATTTGGCTACGTCCAGGATGGTTGTCCACCCACTTTTTTGCATCAGCATCAAAAGTAAAATAGGGGTCTCCAGGTATGGCGTAGGGTGATTGAGCTATTACTTGTCCATTCTCCAGAACAAACTCCAATTCATAGTAATCATTAAAACCTAATCCCTCTTGATCAAATCTTTCTTTGGCTTCTGTTAGCAACTCCTGCTGCTCAGGGTTAATCGTCGGGGTTGGTTCTATTGTGGGAGTTGGTACAGGAGCTTCAATTGGAATTGAAGTAGGCTGCTCTGCAATGGTTTCAGTAGAAACGCTTACATTGGTATCAACACCCTCGCAAGCTGCAAACAGCAAGGAAATTGAAAATAAAAGAAGAAATCCCCAAATTAATTTATTCTGTTCACTCATCATTTCATCCTTTCTAAGACTGGTCTTTGCCAACCAAGAATTGTCATCTTTAATCCTGCTTCAGGATATATGAATATTGACTAATTAAATGCTGTGACCTGTCCCGCTTAGACTGCCTCATCTATAAATTAAAAAGACAAGCGGATTCAAGTTATTAAAAAAAATAATCAAAAATTAATCTTTCAGCTCAGCTATAGCTGTGTCAGGACCAGACAAACCAGATAAATTTTTAATTTGTTCACGGGCGCCGGATACAAGTTTATAGCCTTCATTAATATATTCCTCGTTCATTCTCCCATCTTGCTGAACTCGCAAGGCCCAAACAAGCGTGCGAAGAATAGCTGTAGCATAAGCACCTTCGTCACCATCGTAATCATTTTCAAATAACGAATATACAATGCTGGTGGTGGCTAAATTAATGTCAACAACAACTTCTGGTGTAAAACCAGCTGAAACACCATCAACCAACCTCACAAAATCTCCCTGAGCAAATGTTTGCTCGCGATGAAGAGCCTGGTTAGAGTTAGAGCTGCCAGTAATATTCTTTGCTACTACTCGTATAGTCACCCGTTGCCCTTTCAACCAAGAAAAGTTATCTAAAAACATTTTGCTATATAGCTGATCACTTAGATCTGCCGGCAAATTTTCATACCACTTTATATATGGATGATCGGCAGAGATAAAAAAGTCAAGTCTGACTCCAGACTTTCCAAGAACAAAATCTTCTGATTCAATCGTCTCTGCAAAGGTAACTCGACCTTCTTTAATATCTGCCTCCGCGTGATCTTCTAAAGCCATTAATGGTTGATAATATTGCTCGTGTCCTTTATCTACATCAAGGCCATCTTGATAACGATAAGCCATCATCTCTTGATCCCAAACAGCAATATTTTCTGGATTTAACTCTGAGAGATATCTTTTATTTTCTGCATCCCATTCAAACCCCTGAAACTCAAACCAAATACTACGACCCTCTTCCGTTGTTTCTGGAAAAAGCTTCTCAATGTCACTGCGTCCCGGTTGATTATCCACCCACTCACTTGACTCAGCATCAAAAGTAAAATAGGGGTCTCCAGGTATGTCGTAGGGTGATTGAGCTATTACTTGTCCATTCCCCAGAACAAACTCCAATTCATAGTAATCATTAAAACCTAATCCCTCTTGATTGAATCTTTCTTTGGCTTCTGAAAGCAATTCCTGCTGCTCAGGACTAATTGTCGGTGTTGGCACAATTGTGGGAGTTGGTATAGGAGCTTCAATTGGAATTGAAGTAGGCTGTTCTGTAATGGTTTCAGCGGGAGCATCAATATCTATTTCTGCACCTCCGCAAGCTGTCAACAGAAATGGAAGGAAAAATAACAAAAGAAATCCCCTTGATAATTTATTTTGTCTACTCATTATTTCACCCTTCATTCAACTCAGTTACTCGTAGTAGTAACTTTATCATTAAAATAAATGCCCAAGTAAATAATCCATATTGACACTTTCCCCACTTAATGCTTTCATAGACAGCAGTACATATTGCTCAGTCAGCAAAACACCCTGCCAGGCTTTTGCTTACAGAAAGAAGATATGATCATTGCAATCGCTACCCAAAAAGGGGGCACTGGAAAAACTACTACCGCCATTTCTCTGGCTGCCGGTCTCGCCCGTTTTCATGACAAGAAAATCTTACTGATTGATATTGATAGTCAGGCAAACAGCAGTAAGGTGCTGATCTCAAATTATCAACAACTTGAGGAAGATCAAACCATCTGGGCGACTATTATTAATCGTGATCCCCTACCGATCCATCCAACATCTATTCAGAATCTTGATATCGTCCCCTCTCATATTCTACTTTCCAATGCAGATGTGGAACTCACCACAGCAAAAGATCATCGTGAAGCCCGTCTCCGCTATCAATTAGAGCCTATTCGCGATAATTATGACTATATCTTCATTGACTGTCCACCTGCCTTGGGCTGGCCGACAATCAACGCCTTTACCGCATCAGACAAAGTACTGGCTGTAATTGAACCAGGATACTTTGAATTGGATAGTATCGTCCAACTCAATAAAACGCTTGAGGAAGTTAAGAATATTTTTAATCCGGATCTTGGGTTGCTCGGCTTTCTGTTCACTAAATCAGATTCAACGATTAACAGTCGGGAAAGCCTCAAGTTACTCCGCCAAGCCTATACCCATAAGGTTTGTAAGACGATCATCCCCCGCGCTACTGCGCTCAAGAATGCTTCTTTCAATAAGCAGGACATCTTCACTTATGAACCAGACTCGAAGGCTGCCCATGCGTATGAGAGATTGATCAAGGAACTATTTATATGAGTAAAAAGAAACTCGATACAGTCGGCATACTCAATGAATTAACTGGGAAATCTCGCTTCTTTGAATCCCCGACCCAACCCAACGAGATGAATTTCACTGAAAAGAAAATTGAGCCGTCTCCACCTGATGATAACCATGCCACCACGACCCCAAGCAACAATGATGCCATGGTACCACGATACCATGATACCGCGACAACAGAAGTAATTCGCAAGGCTTTGAAGACATTCGGGAAAGAAGCGGCTACTCATCGCTTTACTCTTGAAGAAAAACAAACGATCGCCGAACTTATTTTCGCTTTTCGACAGAAAAACATTCGCACCAGCGAAAATGAAATAACCCGTATTGCGATCAACTGGTTGATGCTTGATACCAAGAAGAACGAAGAAAATAGTATCCTGCATCAAGCGTTGCTTGCATTAAACTCCTGAGCCTATTAGAGATTACTTAGCAAGAATGATTCTTCTTCTTTGTGGTACCACGATACCATGATACCGTGATACCATCAAAACGAAGCAGAATGACATCATGAAACCATGATACCTACCATGCAACCATGGTGCATTTTATCCCTTGACTCCGCGAATATTTAATAGAATGCTAGATGCGTTCGTTAATAAATCCTGATACTGAAGTAGAGATGACATCTAGCGCAGAGGTGTGTTTATGTCCTAGCCTGAAGAGGCGAACGAAAGAGGTATCAGGTCGCGCTGTCGGATAAAAATAACCGGTAGGAGATCAAGGGTAAAAAACGCCCTGGGATCTCCAAGGCGTCGTTTGAAATCTATTTGTCAAGCTAAGGACAAACTCAAAATAAGCTTTAGCTTAACGATTTTGCGTCAGCAAAATAAATATAGATTTAGCTGGGTGCGTTGTCAATGCTTAATTCGAGTTATCCACCATCATGTGGAAAACTCATTAGACGCTTGAAATGACGATTTATAAGCAGAATAGGGTAGAGGAATGAAAATAAAATATCTCACCGATTTTATGGCTTTAGAGACCTGCGTAGATGTTATTTTTATCTCGCATAATGCTAGTATTTTATAAACAACTTGTTCCCAACGATATTCTTGTTGGGTTACTTATTAGGAAACCCCTTTGTCCTTCCCAATAAGTAATTCTCAATCCAGCGGGCATTGAACCCTTGGTTTGAGCCGGGAGAGCCAGCTTCCTTCGGAGAGTCTCGTCGATAATCAAGCTATTTATGCCTGGGGATAAGTCATAAGCAGCTTCAATTTCAACTCAACCCCCAACTCAGAAAGCTGGTGCGTGTCGGCATCTCTGCATGGCTTATGCCTGCAATCGACCCCGACCACCAACCCTGCACCTCAAGTTTTTCCAATGTCAAAACGTGAGGTTCCCTTGTTCCCTGAAGTCGCTCCGCTTGCTAGGGAACGCGGTGCCCGTTCATCAAGAGAGAGACCTGCGGTCACACTCTTGAGTCACTCCCGTGTTGGTGGTCGGCGTCTTAACGCCGACACGCCCGCAACCAGGGCATCTCCCCGTCCCTCTGCCCTGGTTGCGTAAAAGCGGATAGAGCCTAACGGCTCTTCATTTAATATTTAATGGGAGGATTGTATGCATTACCTTATCATTCTCTCAATTTTGTCAGGTATCTTATGTTCGCTTCATGAAATGTTAGAAAACATGCAATTCAATTTCTCTTTAATTTTGGAGTGACATAATATGTTGAGGGTTCATAATTAAAGTGTTCGTGGAAATTATCCTTTGTGTATTTGTGGGGAGTTGGCATTTTTGATAAAGCTGATGTGACAATCCAAATAACAAAGTAATCGTCCTCTTTTGAAGCTTTTTCTTCGCTAGCGTGCAAATAAAATATTTCATCATTTCCTTGACGTCCTTTTACCTCAGCATGTTCTATTAAATTTCCCCGGGTACATTCCAAATCATATCCTATGTGCCGAAGTTTCTGGGGGTGTTCGTCTACTTCCCATTTATCATTCTTATACCCCTGTATTACTGTTTTAATTGCTGCTTCCTCTACTTCTTTTCTTTTATCCGGATTGATATTATCCTCACAAGGTTCTTCTTTGCTCTCTGGGAGATCTTCTTTTTCGAAGTTGATTTCTGATGGTTTAGATATTACAAGCTTATTATCGATGATCTTAGCCAAAGGTAAAACCAATTCAATATTCTCAATTTTGTTCATTGCTTATACCTTCACAGTCATAGCATATAAGTCGATATTCTTTGTCCTTATCAAATTCAAATAGCATCCAGTTCTTAGATGTATTTTCAACTGGTTTTTTGCATATTGGGCATTGAAAAAAATACATATTATGAGAATTACGAACTATCTTCCACCCTAACTTAAAGCCTTCATGAAAAACATCTGGGTAATCTTTCAAAAGGTTCTTTTCTAATGTCTCTTAGATTCAAGTATCAAGTGCAACAGTGAATTTTCAAGATTACCATAGGTTGAGCAAAAGAGAGACACTTTCTGGGTCATGCATTCAAGCGATTTTCGACAAACGTGATGTCAGGTGTCGACAGATTGCTAAAGTACATGACTTTTGGAAAATACTGGCGGATTAGGCCATTTGTGTTTTCATTAGTACCTCTCTCCCAGGAAGAGTAAGGGTGCGCAAAGTAAACTTCTGCATCCAAAGCCAGGGCAACCTTTTCATGATCAGCAAACTCTTTCCCATTATCACAGGTAATCGTATGCACAGGCAGATCCGCCAAGAGGGAGATGATTGTGTCGGCAACAGCGTCTTTGGTACGCCTGGCAACCAAACCAATGCGAAGAAATAGGCTCCTCCGATCCACCAGCGTAACCATGGCTCCTTTCCTGCCTTTGCCAATAATCGTGTCTGCTTCCCAGTCACCTATGCGTTCTCGTCTATCAACTATCTCAGGACGTTCTTCAATACCGACCCGATTGGGGATTTTTCCTCGATTATACCGGTTTCCGCTTCGTTTTCAAAAGTGCATATATCTGGTATCTTTGTATACGAGTAAGCTGTTTGTAACTCATAAGTGCTCCTTTGACTCTGGTAAGTCTGAAAAGCCTTGTTTTACATCGGCTTACCTTTTTCCTACCAGCTTTGTTGCACTTGTGAGTTGAATCCAAGCTATAAATATTTTACAAAACAGAAAAAAATGATCTAAATTTCTCTGATCTCCCGGTCAATTTCCCAAGCTTTTTTCATTCTAGTATGCCTCCTTTTTCTTCTTTGAAGAATACACATACAAAGCGGCCAGAGTGGCAATATATGGAACCATTGAGGTAAATTGCGAAGGTAAAAATTGCTGCAAGAGCAATCCAAACCCATCGGAAAATCCAAATACCAGAGAGATTAACGCAATTCCCCATGGATTTCCATTCACTAAGATGATCGCCGCCAATGATATCCATCCTTTTCCCGCTGACATATTTTTTGAAAAGAGGGTGACATAGCCTAATGAAATGAATGACCCCGCCAAACCGCATAATACACCACTCAATATCACAGATATGGCTCGAATTCGATCAGACTGAACACCACTCGTATCCAAACAATCTTCATTGTAGCCAGCTGCTCGTAGCCGCAAACCAAAACGGGTTTTAAAGATCAGGTAGCTAGACAGAATAGTTGCTAACAACGCTATGTATACAAGCAAGTTGTGTCCGCTGATAATTTGCCCTATAAATGAGATATCTTCGATGAAAGGAATATTAATATCTGGGATAGGTACAATGGATGGGTTTGCAAATGCTCCCTTTACACCAAAAATCTGGCGTAGCATAAATGTTGTTGCTCCCAAAGCAAATAAATTAAGGGCTATACCAGTTACAAATTCATCGGTTTTTAGTTTTATCGAAAAAATGATATACACTGCAGCTATCAACACCGTGCTGACAATTGAGAACAATATTCCTACCACCCATGATTGGAAAAAATAAGACCCAATCACCGCAAAAAATGCTCCCCACAGCATCATTCCTTCCATTGCGATGTTGAATATGCCTGCATAGTAAGTCAGAGTTCCACCAAGCGCCGCCAGCAAAATTGGCGTTGCTCCATTGATCATGCCATTAAAGAGGCCAATTAATATATTCATTCGAGACCTTCTTTCGCCTTACGTTGCACTGCTAGTTTATTCCTGAGAATATCAAAATAACCTCTACCTGCCACAACGATAAGTACAATCACAGCCTGAAGTACCATGATGAATTCGCTGGGGACATTGGTGATTAATTCCATTCCTAATGCTCCTGTCTGTAAAACAGTAAAAAACAATCCATACAATAGCGTAGCGACAATCCCATTATTGGCCACCATGGCAATCATAATTCCATCCCATGCATAATTGGCGCCCAGCCCTTTTAGAAATCGATGTGGACCTGACAATACTACAAGCCCACCGGCTAATCCCGCCAAAGCGCCGGTCAGAAGCATCACAACCATATAGTTCTTGTTTGTCTTACAGCCGCCCAAACGGGCAAAGAGGCTGTTTTGGCCTGAAATGCGCCATTCATATCCCGCAATCGTTTTACGGGATATGAACCAAACAATAATGAAAGCAATGACCAGAATAATGATACTGGTATTAAAATTTCCAAATTCAGGCATCCAACCTTTTTGATTAATTACTGGGGTCATTGGAGAATATGCTCCCTTATCAAAAAATGGATATGAGATCGCCCAATATGTAAAATAATCAGCAATCATATTTAACATTAATGTTGTGATAAATTCATCCATTTTAAACCACCGGCGCATCAATCCGGCTAATCCTGACCACAAAGCGCCACCAATTAAAGCTAACAGGATTAGCGTTGGTATCATCACTATTGGGGGAAAGTCTAAATATAAACCTCCAATCGTCGCAAATAACGCTCCAATTAAAAACTGGCCGGGTTGACCTAGGTTGACAGGACCGGATGCGAATGCAACAGAAGCAGATAAACCAGTAAGGATTAACGGAACAGAATTATTTAAGGTTATAGTAAAAGAATATAAAGATCCTAAAGAATAATTGAAAAGCGCAAGATATGTTTCAACCGGATTATATCCTTGAGCCAGCATGACAATTGCGCCTAATAAAAGCGCTATAAAAATTCCTATGAGGCTATTAATGGATTTGCTTTTCATTTGTTTCTCCCTCAAGCATAAGATAACCAATTTCATCAATTGAAGTGGTATGAATGGGAAGATTCGCGATTATCTTTCCTCGGAATATAACCAATATTCGATCTGCAATTCGAAATAACTCATCTAAATCTGATGAGATCAACAAAATAGCCCTGTTTTGGTTCCGCATTTCAAGAATTTGCGCATGCACATATTCAATTGAGCCGACATCTAACCCACGTGTTGGTTGGTCGAGTAAAACAAATTCAGATTTCAAAGAGAGCTCCCTCCCTAAAATTACTTTTTGCTGATTCCCTCCAGAAAGAGATTTAAAGGGTGCCTCCCCTGACTCCATGCTCACTGAAAATCGATCGCGAATCTCTTCGGTAAATTTAGAGACTTCCTTGTAATTTAATACCATTCCATTCCATTGGTGAAAGCGAGTATCCAATATATGGTGCGTCATGATCATATTTTCAGCGATAGAAGCTGTAATTGAAGAACCCATAGTTTTTCGATCCTGTGATACATAAGAAAGCATTTTTCGTCGATCAAGGATATTCATATTAGTAATATCTTTTCCACCAATGAAAATTTTACCTTTTTGCGGCTGAATCAATCCCGTAATCGTATTCGCCAATTCAAATTGGCCATTTCCTTCTATCCCCGCGACTCCTACAATCTCACCGGAAGATACTCTGAAGTTGATATCCCGTAGCCGAGCTATATTGTCTTTATCTTTATAAGAAAGTTGATAAACTTTGAATATTTCAGAGCCCTTTTCTTTCTGCTTTCTTATAGATGAAAAAAGAACTTCTCTGCCAACCATCATTTTTGCCAGTATTTCTTTACTGGCTCCTTTACTATCAATGGTCCCTATATATCTTCCCTTCCTTAAAACTGTGATACGGTCACTGAGAGTTAACACCTCATCAAGATGATGCGAAATGAATATGACAGTGTGTCCATTGTCCCGCAGCCGCTTCAATTCGTTGAAAAGCTGGGGGATTTCTTGGGGTGTAAGTACTGCTGTTGGTTCATCCATGATCAGTACAGAAACATTTCGATAAAGCAGCTTAACAATCTCCACTTTCTGCTGAGCAGCAACTGATATATTCTTAACTAGCTCTGTCGAGGTAAGATTAAAACCAAACTCATCAATTTTGCTTTGCACAGATCCAATCGCTTTTGCCTGATCGATTTTTCCGAAATTTTTAACGGGTTCAAGTCCTAGCACCACATTTTCCCAAATAGAATATTCCGGAATAAGAAGAATTTCTTGGTGAACCATGCCAATCCCATTTGCAATAGCATCTTTAGCAGAAGAGAATTGTATTATTTGGCCTTTATAACTAATCTGCCCGGCATTCTTATCTTCCATTGCATATAGGATCTTCATCAATGTGGATTTTCCAGCTCCATTTTCCCCAACGATTGCGTGGATTTCACCTTCTCTAAAGTCCACAGATACGTCAATTAATGCGACAACATCAGGAGGAAAAACCTTCACAATATGCTGCATTTCTATAAATTTCTGTGTGTCAGGTCCTTTCAAGTTCCAACTCCTTATAAAAAGAAGCGTGAGAAAAAAGCTTCTTTAAAACCTTCTCTCATGCTTCTTCTATATTAATATGGTTATCAATAATTATGGTTGATAAATCTCTACAACCAAATCGCCGTTTATAATCTGAGCACGCAGTTCATCAATTTTGTCGATAATGCTTTGCGGCAGTACCATTTCCTTCGCGTCAAACACCACATCGATGGTACCAGATGCCAAACCGTATTCAAGTACCTGTCCAGGTTCATAAGTGCCGTCTTTTATTGTGGTAAATATATCCGTAATTGCTTTACCGACATCTTTAATGTCACTAGCGATAACGAAGCCAGGTACAATATCGTTCTGGTTTGTGTCAACACCGATCGCATATAGCTCTCGTTCACCAGCCGCTTGCAATACTCCCATGCCTGCTGCTGCAGCAATCTGGAAAACAACATCTGCGCCCATGTCGTACAACTGCAGAGCTGCCTGCTTACCTTTTGCGGTATCTTCCCAGTCTCCTAAATACTTTCGTTCTACGATAATCTCAGGATCAACAGATTTTGCGCCATTTTCATAAGCAAAAATGAATGCGTCAATAACAGGATCAACATCACCGCCAACCGCACCAATAACTTTATCCTCGTTTACGTTGGGAATACTGGTATCAATGGTAACCATACCTGCCACAACACCTGCTAAATAAGCACTTTCTTCTTCAATAAAATCTACCGATGTGATTGTGTTTCCTTCATTCTTAACAACGGTATCAATATTTACAAATATTTTGTCGGGATATTTATCAGCATATTCCATTAACTGGTCTTCGAATCCATAGGAAATTACAAAGATCACATCAGCATAATCAGCCGCAGCTTTCAGAGCGGGTTCATATTGACCTGCATCCCAATAAGTTTCAATCGTCCTGGTTTCCACACCATATTCTTCAGCAATCTTATCTATACCTAATTCTCCAGAATCATAGAAAGCATTATCACCTAAAGCTCCATTGATAAGATATACCACTTTCTCTACATCTTTAGATGCGCTGGATGACTGACATCCTGTCAATGATGCTAACGCCAAAGAAGCAATCAACATACCAAACATTATTTTTTTCATTCTTATTTTTCTCCTCTTAGTTGTAAGTTTTATTAGTTACTTCAGTCAATATAAAATAATCTAAAATTTTTTCACCTCCTTCAAACGATTATACAATAAATTCACTGTTGCACTTATGAGTTGAATCCAAGAAATACTTTCCAGCTTGTCCTTTTTTAATTCTATCAGCCCACTTGTCCGGTCA
Organism: uncultured Pelolinea sp.; assembly: GCA_965195205.1. Taxonomy (GTDB): domain Bacteria; phylum Chloroflexota; class Anaerolineae; order Anaerolineales; family Anaerolineaceae; genus Pelolinea. The sequence goes on from CBDAFG010000009.1 coordinate 15,594, forward strand.
AGGACATGGCAAGTCACGCAAGCGCGATCCTTGACCTCCCAAGCTTCTGGCTGAAACCTAATTGCTGCGGACAAGCCGGAGAAAAAAGTGTTATTTATTAACTGGAATACGCCAGGTCACTTTCTCAAATCGTGATAAGTAATCTATGGAGAACAGCAATTCGGTTACTCCATTTTCAAACATAGGAGATACAAAATACTCTGCGGTAGCTTTCGCCAATCCGGGATTTAGATCACTGCGCTCCTGAGGGAGCAAGGTTTCATTGTCAGAACCAGGAATGTATCTATTAGTCAGTTCATAACGAGTTCCGATGTTGTCTTTTAGCTCAAGGTTGCTTTCAGTATCCCAAGAAAAATGAACCTCTTGGTCGGATTTATTCCAGATTTCCACATAAATATTAATTTTTTCATAGTCGAAATTAGTAAGTTCATATTCTCGCAATCTAATCCACATATCATCTTCTTTGTGCCATTCTCCAACCTCATAAGCACTGCCTGATGAAAATATTGGGACTTTGCTAAACCACTTCCATCCTTGCCAACCGCCAAATACGAGCAGCGCAGCTACGATAAGTACCAAAACAAGTTTCAAACCTCTACGGTTATTTCCGGTGCCCATTTTTTCTTTCCCTCCGTTCTTAGGTTTTGGTGTATAGGTAATTGTTTTTTCTTCATCACCATCAATGATTTCTTCCTCTTCTTGTGATATCGGTTCGGTCTCTTGAGGAACATCAATGATTTCTTCTTCATCCGTAGTTATCGAGACAAATTCTATCTCTGACTCCGATTCTTGAGTTGGTTGTTCTTGTGGAAGTGTTTCTTCTATCTCTTGTAGTAAGGGGCAATATATTAAACGGAGCTGAAACTTTCGGTCATCTTTAGATAGGTGGAATAGGTCTAATTTTTTATAAACAGCGGTCATGTGTGCTTTGACCGCTGATTTAGAAAAAAACAATTCTTCGGCAATCGCTTGGTAGCCATATCCTTTGCAAACACGTATTATCACTTCAAGTTGTCGGGGAGAGAGCTTGGATAACAATTCCTTTGAGTTTTTTGAATTCATATGACCTAAACCTTGGACTAGTCTTCAGTTTGTATGATTCTTGAAATTAATAACTGTGGTTATGTCCCTTGGTCGATACCGTTTGAATCATCAATCACCTACTATAAGGGCAAGTATTCGGGTAGTACATAAAACCCCGGATATAAAAATTATAGCGTAGAAAGGAGTACTCAATGGATAAAAAAGAATTTCTCGATCTGGACTTCAAGGCAATGCCGCGAATCCCCATCAAAGCTATTTGGATAGCAGGGATGATGATCGGACTGCGGTTGTTGTGGGCGATCGTCCCCACCCAGACATTGTTCTGGCTGCTGATGCCTTTCATCGGACTGCTGGCTTGGTCGGCATCTTTCGGTTGGCGTTTTGCCCTGCGAAATTTTAGAGTATGGCTTGATCAGATTCTTGGAGAGGAGTTTTAATGAACACGCAATTAGCAACTTTACGAAAGAGTGAACTTTCAGTGCAAGCCATTCAATTATTGGCTTTAGGACGTCAACGAGGCTGGGCATTTACCCATCTGGGTAATGCACCTCTTCCAGATCGTCCAGTTTACATCGGTGATTGGATGCTTGTGCCTGCACAGCAGGATACCAATCCAATCCCAAAACACACTCAGGAGCGGGTGAAAGCCGTATATGCCGCTGGGATACGCCCAGCAGGCTGGGTGGTTGTGCATGACGCTCCGCCTTTGCTGGCGCCCCCTGAAACACAACGTCCCTCGGTTCCTGCTATTTGGAAGTATCTGGCTGTGATGGGCGGATTGGCAGCCTTGCTGGTAACTTACTTGGGTGTTGCCGCCTTGCTTGTTGATCCCATTTTAGTGGCAGTTACTCCAGCCGGGGACTGGATCGAAATCGATCGTTGGATTGATTAGGTTAGGAGCCAATATGTTTGCATTTTTCTCAAGCATTTTTAGCAAAATTCTGGTTGGGACTTGTTTATCCGCGTTCTCCTTGGTCTTTATCAGTCTGCTGTTGATGATGAGGAATTTACCAGGTTCGCTGCGAAATGGGCGCGGGTTGCTGCGCAGGTTCATGCGCTTTTCTTATGAGCTGTATGCTTCCTTGATTGGATGGGCCAGAGTTCAGGCTATCCAGTTGATTGGGGTGGACTTGCTGCGCCCATTTCCAAGAACTTTGACGACTACATTTTTGTCATTTTGGATTGGCCGGGGCACGCTGTTTTTACTGGGTATCTCACCAAGAACATGGCATGTTGTCCTGATTATCCTGCATGGATTATTTATTGGTTTGGCCTGGGAAAAGATTGCCAATCCTGACGATTTTCAGCTTGGAGGAAAGCGGGAATGAACTCTTTTGTAGATTTGGTCATGGGTCATCATGAAACAACTCTGACAGCGAAACAGCGGGCCACGCACACGTACGTAATCGGCCAGCCGGGCACAGGCAAGTCAAGGGCTTTTGAATCCTGGATCATGCAGGATATTGCTTTAGGGCGAGGTGTCGGGGTGATTGATCCACATGGGGATCTTTATAACAATTTACTGGCAAGATTGGCATTCAAACCAGATTTATGGGATCGCTTGATCTTGTTTGATCCGTTGGATCCTAAATGGGTAGTGGGTTTCAATCCTTTGGAAGCGGGAGTACATATTCATCAAGAACGCTTGGCTTTGTATCTGACGGATGTGGTCACGAAAGTATGGCGCATCAACACAGCCAACGCCCCGCGCATGGTGTGGTTATTGACGAATAGTTTCTTGGCGTTATCAAGTCTTCACTTGTCGCTTTTAGAATTACCAAGATTCTTGGTCGATCGGGTATTTCGGGATGCGCTCATGCCCAGGGTGAAGCAGGAGAATGTGCGTAATTATTTCGAGTACGAGTTTCCAAAAAGTACGGCTGGCGCAAATCAATGGATCACACCGGTACTGAACAAGTTAGGCGGGCTGTTGTTTGACTTAGACGCACGCTTGATCTTTTCTGGATCAAGTACGATTAATTTCCGGGAGATCATGGATCAGAAAAAGGTGTTATTGGTCAACTTACCCAAGGGGATATTTGGGGAGGGGGTCAGCGCCCTGCTGGCTGCTTTTATCGTAGCACATTTCCAGAAGGCTGCCTTGTCAAGAGCGTCATCCACAAAACGACCTGCGTATTATTTATATTTGGACGAGTTCCAGAACTATACGACGGACAATATCCAGGATGTGTTATCCGAAAGTAGGAAATACGCTTTGTCACTCACCCTGGCACATCAGTATCTCGATCAGCTTTCGAGCAATTTACAAAGTGCGGTGCTCAATACAGCTGGAACTGTCGTAAGTTTCAGGATCGGTTATCAGGATGCTGGTCGTTTGGCAAAAGAAATATTCCCCACACCTGATTTCATTCAAACGTACCGTCCGGAATTGAAAGTGCGTCAATCCTATCGTGCACCATTTCCGTACATTCGTATCAAAAGCGAGTCTACTGGCTGGGGCAGTTTATCTTTGGAATTATCACAGCTTCATCACCGCCAGTTTTGGTTCAGGCGGCGGGGGAATCGCTCTCCGATCAAACAAACCACTTTCGATATGCCGGATCCAAAAATAACAAAGGACTTGAAAAAACAGATCAATCTTCTGAGAGACTTTTCTGGCAAAAGGTATGCCAGGCTCAAGTGCGAAGTGCTGCGGAGCAATCAAGGGTTATCCAATCAACAAACGAACTTACAGGTTGACATACCGCAATGGTCTGGTTGATATTCTAAAGTGAGGTTATGTTGGAATCAAAACTAAGAACACCAAGGTACCAGAGAAATGTAGCTCCATCGCCGATGCGTCTTCAAAAGCGGGATGGAGAGATTTTCCAGGCGATCCATCATTATGATGGGGTCTTGGCTCGCAGGCAGATCAAATCAATGTTCTGGCCTCAATCGACTGTACAAGCATTGGAACGACGTTTGTCGTTGTTGTATCACAATGGGTTTTTATCTTGGCCGGACACCAACCAGAGACGGACAAAACCAATTCCAGAACCAGTAGTGTGGCTTGGGTGGCGAGGGATATTGCATCTGGCTGGTCAATTGGAGATTGACGTTCCCTTCCCAAACAATGCTGGCGAGAATCAAATGAGGTTATTAGAGAAACGCTTGCGGGAGGGTGGGATAGGTTGGCAGCGAGAACCTCGTTGGAGCCAGCTCGGACATGATATCGCAGTCAACGATTTTCGTATGACGATTGAAAGAGCAGTCAAAAAATGGCCTTCGGTCACATTAGAAAGTTGGGTTCCTGAAGGTAATTTTCTCAGGGAGATGGACACGATTGAATTTGAATATGAAGAGCAGGATGGAAAGAGAAGAAAACGGCGCAAGTGGATTCGTCCGGATGGTTATTTTGTATTGCTTGATCATTTGCGGCAGATAAATAATTCTCCAGCACGAGCTAGATTTTTGCTTGAGTTCGACAATGGGAATCATCCCCTCAACCGCTTCGGTAGAGAAAAGGCAGTGCCTGGTGCGGCGTATGTTCGCAGTAAGTCATATAAGCAAAGATTTGGTTTCAATTCATGACGCTGGCTAGTTGTCTGCAATGGAGAGAAAAGAATGCATAACCTGAAAGCACGAACTGAAAAAGCTGTGGGGGCAAATGCTTCGATATTTTTATTCAGCACAATGGATCAGATCAAGTCAGATACAGTTTTGAATATGCCTATTTGGATGCGGGGAGGATCTAACAAGGTGATGTCTTTGGTGAACACGATCGAGGAAAAATGAATATTATTGAATCTGCTATAGTGGATTTTGAAAAGAGTCTCGCACAACAACCCTCACAACAAGGAGGTGGTTGTGTAATCTTCAGCGTCTTGTCTGTTGAAGGTTGTGACTTTGACCAGGAGGCAAGTTTCCTGATTAAGGCTACCGGGACTTTCATCAAAGCCCCTGCCGCCGTGCAGGGGCTTTCCTTATATAAGGAGGTTTCCGTTGAATGAATTAGTGATAAATCTCCAAGAAAGAGTTCCGTTATTGAAGGCCGCTGAAGTGGCTGATATTCTCAATATCAGCCGATCATTAGTCTACCGATTGATACACACCGGAGAAATTCCTTCAATCCGGATCAATCAGGCAGTCCGAATACATCAGGATGATTTAAATAGTTATATCGAAAGCAATCGAACTGATGTGATTTCTTATTTCAACCACTCTTAGAGGAGTATTTTGAGTCCATTTGTCTTGATTTTTTCAGTGCTTCAAAGTATAAAGAGCATACGCAATTTAGTGCAATGTGGCTGGGGGAATCTGGACATTAACAATTTGGTAGAGCAACAAAAATATGAGTCGCCTTTCCTGAAACTCAGAAGAAAAAAGGAGTAAAGGAAATGGCGAAAAGAAGTAATAACGAAGGAACAATATATCAGCTCCCTAGCGGTAGTTGGAGAGCTCAGATATATATCAACGGGTATCGTCTTGGAAAAACCAAAAAGACAAAGAGGGAAGCACAAGCCTGGCTGCGGCAAACGCTTGAAAAAACTATTCGAGGTTTTACAGGCCATGGATCCAACATGCTTTACAAGGTTTTTTTAGAGGATTGGTTATCCGCGAAAAAAAGTGCGATTAAAAATAACACGTGGTCTTTGTACGAATCAACTATACGCAACCATATCACCCCCTTTCTTGGTAAAGAGAAAATATCAGACGTTACACCAGAAAAAATCCAACTGCTTTATTTGCATAAAGAACAATCTGGAACAGGAATTCGAACCATCAGGATCATCCATACAGTGCTCAACAACAGCCTCAAGAAAGCGGTAAAGCTTGGGATTATTCACACCAATCCGACAAACGCAACCACCCCACCCACGTATGTATGCCCAGAGATGGAAATTTATTCTGAATACGAAATCACGCAATTACTCATGGCAGTAAAGGGAACCAATATTGAAACGCTAATCCATTTTGCAGTGACAACCGGGTTGCGCCAATCAGAATTACTGGGTCTGCAATGGTCTGATATTAATTGGGATAGAAAAACCATTTATATCAAACGCCAGTTAATGAGAAAGTTCAAAAAACCAAATTACTTTGTGTCTCCAAAAACAAAATCTGGTAAACGTACAATTTCTCTAGGCGAAAACACGATCCAGAAACTTCAAGATCACTATCGAAAACAGCTGGTTCACAAAAAGAAAATCGATACAAAGTGGCAGGAAAACAATCTGATTTTTCCCTCCGCAGTTGGAACTCCCATGAGCCAGCGTAATCTCTATACGAAATTCAAAGCTGTTATTCATCAAGCTGGAATGCGGGATATTCGTTTCCATGATTTACGACACACTGCAGCATCACTGATGCTCAATCATGGAATCCCAGTACTGATCGTTGCAAAAAGATTGGGACACTCAAAAGTAAGCGTTACTTTGGATACCTATGGACATCTATTGCCAGGTATGGAACAAGAAACCGCGAACTTTATTGATGAATTGATCACACCAATTGAAGTAAAGCTGCACACTATTAGCACGCGAACCCTCTAACTAACACTCAAAGGACTCCTACACCCCCAATATAAAGGGGGCTACTGGTTAGTAGCCCCAACATCTAGGGGTGGCTGACGGGGGTTGAACCCGCAACATCCTGTTCCACAGACAGGTGCTCTGCCATTGAGCTACAGCCACCATGCAGTGATGATTTTAACATGCTATCAATTACTCGGCAAGCATCCCACTAATATACTTAATTAATCCATCCATTGGGACACTCGATTGTTCTCGAGTTCTCAGATCTTTCACTTGTACAATTCCCTGTTCTTTTTCTTCTGGACCAATAACAAGGGCGAATTGCACAGCACACCGATCAGCATATTTAAGTTGTTTGCCAATCTTGGCTGGCTCAGGGTACGTTTGGACTGAAAAACCCGCCCTCCGTAAATTCGCAGCTGTGGTAAGGCTAACTGGTATTAAGTTTTCATCAAAAATTGTTACAAGGACCTGCGTTGGATTTACCTGTAAGTCGGGAATTAATCCATATTGCTCCAGTATGATTGGAAGGACAACATCTCCCATCGCAAAACCCACACCAGTCAGCGGCTCCCCACCAACATCTTTCACGAGATCATCATAACGCCCCCCGCCTAAGATTGCACGTGTACTCTTGCCAACATCGCGAGCTTCAAAAACAACACCCGTGTAATAGTCAAGGCCTCGGACAATCTTCGGATCGAACCGCACATATTCCCTAACATTTAAACTTTCCAATGCAGTGAATATTGTTTGTAGTTCAGCTGATTCCTGATAGAGATCTGTATTCTCAAGAATCTTGGTTAAGCCAACAAATTGTTCTTCCTTTAGACCATTTTCAAGCGCGTATATTTTCCAGGTCGAGCGATCCATCTTGTCTTGTCGATCAATAATCTTTAGGGTTGTCTTCTTTAATGAAGCATCAATACCAAGTTCTGACAATTTTTGATCCATCAGCCGGCGGTCATTAACAAGCACTTTTACGTTATCTGGAGACAACCCGATTTGCTTGAAGAATTCAGCACAAATTGCAATTAATTCAGCGTCCGCTTCTGGAGATTTTGACCCAATCAAATCTATATTCCATTGAAAAAATTCTCGCGCTCGACCCTTTTGAGGTTTTTCATACCGCCAAAAAGGCCCAAATGACCACCAACGCAATGGGTATATCAATTGACGTTGTTTTTGAGCGACCATTCGTGCCAGGCTTGGGGTTAATTCAGGCCGCAGGGTGATCAAGTTTCCGCCCCGATCCGGGAAAACAAATGATTGTTCTTTTACTAATTCTTCCCCCGATTTCGCAGCATAAAGATCGATTGGTTCCAAGAAAGGACCATCATATTCGGAATATCCAAATGATTCAGATACATTTCGGATGTTCTCGTAAATCCAATTCCGTACCGCCATTTCAAGAGGGTAAAATTCGCGCGTACCTTTCACAGGTTGAATGATGTTTTTCATATTATTCTTCTTAGTGGTCAAAAAATTTTAACATATAATTGATTTCACATTTCATAAATAAACAGGTAACAATTCAACAACTATGAATATTAAAGAATTAATTGAGATCACAGATGGCAAATTATTAACACAAACAAGCGATCTAACCTGCATGATAAAAGGTGGCTGCGGTGCTGATCTTATGAGTGATGTTTTAGCATCTATTCAACCATATGCTGTCCTTCTAACCGGTTTATGCAACCCCCAGGTTGTAAGAACTGCTCAAATGTCAGATGTAGCAGCTATAATTTTTGTTCGTGGAAAAAACCCGCCAAGCGAAACCATCGATTTAGCAGATGAGGAAGGTATCCCACTAATCTCATCCCCATTTGGGATGTTCGAGTTATCTGGCAGATTATATAAAGCTGGGTTACCAAGTTTTGAACGATCAATCTCCGAAGAATAATATGCCTAAAAAAGACCCCGTGCATCACAAGCTTAGATTCAAGAACAAGATCATTACAGATGAATTAGCAGGAAACATAACCAGAGTAGAAGAATTAGCCTATATTCTGAAAATTTCTGACGTAATGACAAGTCATGTGAAGACCATGCAGCCGAGTGATTCAATGCGCGATTTATTAAACAACTTGGGTAAGTTTCACGTTTCCGGTGTCCCAATTGTTAGTGACAACCAGAATAAATTGGTGGGGCTTATTAGCACAGAAGATTTGATCAAATGCCTCGCAAAACAAGATCTAAACGCAAGTGTTCAAAAATATATGAGTACAGATCTTGTAACCGTAAATTCATTTGGCTTTCTCACTGAAGCATTAAAATGTTTCGCGAAAACAAAAGTAGGCCGATTGCCAGTGCTGGACAAAGAAGGACACCTGGTTGGTATTATTACAAAAGGGGATGTTAGCAATGGGCTTCTACATGCATTGGAGAGTGAATATCAGGAAGAAGAAATCAGGCGCTACAGAGCCTCCCATTTATTTGAAGATATCGAATCTGACCGATCCAGTTTAATCCTCCGCTACAACATTGCCCATTTTGATTTCAGCAAGGGAGGTAAAGCGTCCAGCAACATCAAACGCGCCCTGCTTCGATTAGGGGCTAACGCGCAATTAGCCCGCCGAGTGGGAATAGCAATTTATGAAGCGGAGATGAATCTCATCATCCACACGAATAATGGTGGGGCTATTCACGTTGAGATAGAACCCAATCAAATATCCGTTTATGTTTGGGATGATGGGCCCGGCATTAAAGATGTCAACAAGGCACTGCAGCCAGGTTTTTCAACAGCCACAGAAGAAATTCGCGAATTGGGATTTGGCGCAGGAATGGGATTGGTCAATATCTCACGCTGTGTGGACGAAATGGACTTGCAATCTGAATGGGGACATGGCACGCATTTGACAATGAAAATATTTTTAAAAGGTGAAGATATTGTCGGAGAAGGTTATTTAAATATCAAGGAGAAAAAACATGACACTTGAAAAAATCATAAATAGTTTAAATTTGAAAATCCTAACAGCAGAAAAGAATTTTTCTATGATCACTCCTTCGCATGGTTATGTATCAGATATGTTGAGCTGCGTAATGATCGGGGCAGGCCACAGCAGTATCTGGGTTACACTACAAGCCCATAGTAATATTGTGGCAGTTGCCCGTTTGTTGGATCTCACCGCAATCATCATCACCGAAGGGGCAAATCCTGATAAAGCAACGATTGACAAAGCAAATGAGGAAGGCGTTATTTTATTGTCGTCTGGAGAAAATTCATTTCATATAGTTGGAAAATTATGGGAAATGGGTTTAAGGGAAAAATAATCATCTTAATGTGGTAACGCAAAAAGAAAGATTAAATCTATATAAAGCTGAGCTTCACATCCACACCGTCCTATCACCTTGTGCATCAGTAGAGATGATCCCACCATTAATTATCCAAGAAGCTAAATCAAAAGGCATCAACCTCATCGCAATAACCGACCATAACAGCATCGATAATATTCAATCCGTAATGGAAGCAGCTGAGGGATCAAATCTAGTCGTCCTCCCAGGTATTGAACTCCAGACACGTGAGGAAATTCACAGCATATGCTTATTTGATACACTCGGACAAGCTCGTAATTTTTTCCATGAAATAGAGCCTTCCTTTCCAAAAATTAAAAATAAATCAGACTACTTTGGGGAGCAATATATTGTAGATAAAACCGGCAATTTCCTGCACAAAGAAAAAAGGTTATTAATTACTTCTTCCACATTATCCTTGAACGATGCAATAAAAATCGTACGCTCAGCAGGAGGTTTATTAATCCCAGCTCATGTCAATCGCACAGCTTACGGATTGTTTCCTGTTCTTGGATTCATTCCTGAAGATACAGATCTTCATATATTTGAGATCTCAAGGGATATTACATCCAGTGAGGCCATTGAAAAATACCCTCAATTGAAAGATAAATACCTAATTCAAAATGGAGACGCTCATTTCTTAGAAGATATCATTGGCTACAACCAATTCCTCATCAAGGAGCCAACCGTTAATGAAATTCAATTAGCGCTAGCTGGAAAGAATAATCGAGTTTACAGGAATCTCAATTCAATCACACCGCTCCAATCAGAGCTTCATCATAGTTCGTAAAATATCAAAATTAATTAGTATTTGCACATTTGTTCATTGGTGAAATAAAGACAAAACATGATAAAATCATTTGGTTTCACTAAAATGTATAAAGTATTTGGAAGACAAGAATGAAATTAGATGATTACAAAATTGACCCAAAACAAAATTCAATTTTAGCTGATAAGCTAAATTCCATTTTAGAAGCTAATAAATCAAGACCTGGCGGATTAATGGTTATCTTGAATGAAATTCAAAATACAGTTGGTTTCGTTTCTGAACAAATCCAGGATTATGTCGCCCACTTCTTAAAAATCCCTGTTAGTAAAGTGCATGGTGTTATTTCTTTCTATTCCTTTTTCACAACACGTCCACGCGGAAAACACACAGTTAAATTTTGCACAGGGACTGCTTGTTATGTAGGTGGTTCGTCTCAATTAATTGATAAAGCCAAACAACTTATTGGTACCACCATGGGCAAAACTACTGAAGATGGGAATATCACCATGGAAGAAACCCGTTGTGTCGGGGCTTGCAGCCAGGCACCTGTTGTTGTGGTTGATGAAACTATCCATGGACGAGTAAATCCCAGCAAAATTGCCCAATTAGTACGCTCCATCGAAAGCCAGGATCGTCAGGGATGAAACAGTGAAAGAAATTTCTCTTCACATACTGGATATTGCAGAAAACAGCGTCAATGCAGGTGCGAGTAAAATTTCAATAGAGATCAACGAGAACCTTAATAAGGACGAATTATTAATCATCATTTCTGATAATGGCAAAGGGATGGATATTCAGACCATCGCCCAGATTCACGATCCGTTTGTGACATCAAGAACTACCAGGAACATTGGATTGGGAATTCCATTCCTTAAAGTAGCGGCAGAATCATGCAATGGGTTTTTAATAATTGAATCTGAGCCAAATCGCGGCACAACATTGACAGCCAAATTTCAAGAGAGCCATATTGACAGAATGCCCCTGGGTGATATTGCATCCACAATTCTAAATGTGATGATTGGATACGCAAAAATCAATTGGATTTTCAAGTACCAGAAGAATGATTTAACCTTCGAGCTGGATGACAAAGCAATTAAAGACACCCTTGGCGATGTTCCCCTTTCAGAACCTGCTGTCATTAATTACCTGAGAAATCTCATTAATGATAGGATAGCATCCATTCAATGAAATTATAGAGATAATTTATCTTATCAAATTAGGAGAAAATATGAACACGATAAAAAGTTTAGAAGACCTAAAGAGAATCCGCGAGGAGGCGTTAGAAAAACGCAAGGTAAAAGAGACTTCTGGCGCAGTGCATATTATTGTTGGTATGGGTACTTGTGGAATTGCCGCTGGCGCTCGCGAAACAATGAAAACGGTTTTAGATTTTATTGAGAACAACCAGGTTGAAAATGTGATTGTCACGCAAACCGGGTGTATTGGTCTCTGTGAGCAAGAACCTATTCTCCAGATCGCAAAAGGTGAGTCCGAGAAAATAACCTACGGGAAAGTTTCCCCGAAGATTGCTGAGAAAATTATGGAATCCCATGTGGTTAAAGGTAATATCTTCCAGGAAAACGTTATTCAATTGTAAAGAGACTTGATTTAGGAAATATCATTTTTATAGGCAAACAATGACATATTTTCGTTCACATATTTTAGTTTGTAATGACCCGGAATGCGTTCAAAAAGGTTCTTTACAAATATTGGACAGCCTGAAGAAGGAACTATCCTTACAAGGATTAGAGGATGAGGTCGAAGTATTAGACACTCCACGTATCGGGGCTTGTTCTAAAGGACCGGAAATACTTATATATCCTGAAGGGTTTCATTACGTTGGTTTAACAGTAAATGATATTCCGCACCTTGTTGAAGAACAATTTTTAAAAGGCCGGCCTATAAATAAATTCTTAGCCCCTTCTAAGGAAGAAGGCGTGCAAGAACTAAGCGAACCAACACTGAAAGAAGTACGCGTCGTTCTTCGCAATTGCGGCAAGATTGATCCAGAGAATATCGAAGATTATATTACTGAGAATGGGTATTCCGCGTTGGCTAACGTTTTAACAGAACTTTCACCTGAAGATGTTATCCAGAAGATCAAAGATTCAGGGTTGAGAGGTCGAGGAGGAGCCGGATTCCCCACCGGATTAAAATGGGCATTTACACACGATTCAATTGGGAGCGAAAAATATGTAATATGCAACGCGGATGAAGGGGATCCAGGTGCTTTCATGAATCGCGCAGTATTGGAAGGAGATCCGCATTCAGTTATTGAAGGAATGATTATTGCTGCCTATGCGATTGGTGCTTCGCAGGGATATATCTACTGTAGAGCGGAATATCCTATTGTAGTCCACACGTTAAATATTGCTTTACAGCAAGCTCGCTCATATGGACTTTTAGGAAAGAATATTTTCGGTTCTGGCTTCTCATTTGATCTTGAAATCCGTCAAGGAGCTGGCGCATTTGTCTGCGGCGAAGAAACGGCTTTAATTGCTTCCATTGAAGGTAAACGTGGTGAACCACGCCCACGGCCTCCTTTTCCAGCTGTCAGCGGTTTATTTGGTATGCCAACCAATATAAACAATGTGGAATCATACGCAAACGTTCCACAAATTATTTTGCGCGGACCAGAATGGTTTTCCGGGATGGGAACAGCAAAAAGCAAGGGAACAAAGACTTTTGCTTTGGCTGGCGATGTGAAAAAAACCGGTTTAATCGAAGTGCCTTTTGGGATTACTCTAAGAGAAATAATATTCGATATAGGCGGTGGCATTAAAGATGACCACCAATTTAAAGCAATCCAAACAGGCGGCCCAATGGGAGGTTGTTTACCTGCCGAATATCTTGATCTGCCTGTGGACTATGAAAAATTAACTGAGGCAGGATCAATTATGGGCTCAGGCGGCATGGTTGTAATTGATAATGAAACCTGCATGGTTGATATCGCACGTTTTTTCATGGAATTCATTCAGGATGAAAGCTGCGGCAAATGTGTTCCATGTCGTGTTGGCACCAAACGTATGCTTGATATCCTCACTCGGATCTGCGATGGGAATGGTCACGAAGGGGATATTGAATTATTAGAAAGTTTGTCCTCTGAAATCATCGAAGACAGTCTCTGCGGTTTAGGGAAAGGCGCTCCTAACCCTGTCGTCAGTACACTTAGGCATTTCCGCCATGAATATGAAGCGCATATTTACAATAAAGAATGTCCCGCGAAAGTTTGTCGTGCGTTGATTAGCTATGAAATCGATCCTGAAAAATGTGTCGGATGCACGCTCTGTGCGCGCAACTGCCCTGTGGATGCGATAGCAGGAGAACGAAAAAGTATTCATGTGATTGATCCAGACATTTGCATCCGATGCGGAATTTGTCAACAAGTGTGTAATTAGATCGGAAGAGCGTCGTGT
>CBDAFG010000010.1:0-3612 GCA_965195205.1 uncultured Pelolinea sp.
ATAATCTCCAGTATAATATATGGACCGGACAAACGTACACAGATAACACCTAATACTCAGAACGTCTTATTCGTTGTATATGCGCCACCGGGAATAGAAAAGTCTAAAGTATTTCAACATCTTCAAGATATTCAAAACTATATAGATATTATTGCACCGGAGAGTGAAATCGAATTGCTGAAAGTATATGAAGACAAGGACTGAAATAAATAGTGAAGGTGTGCCAAGTCAATAATCTGGTTACTTTTAGCGGAAAACCTATGGGATTTGTGGAGTTTCTTAACCAGATAGTTGAGGTTTTAGGTATTACCATAGATGATAAATAGGTGTCTGTCCCTATTATTCTAACAATTTTTTAGTTCTGAAAAAATTGTCGTACTTCAGCTAACAGCGTGTTTGCGACGCTTCGCTAAATTGCCTAAAGGCAACTTCGAAAACACGCGGAACGTTAGCCGGAATGGCGCATCTAACGACAGACAAGGAGGGACATCGTGACATGGCGTAAGATCCTAATTGGCTTCGTGGCGATAGTGGGGTTGCTCCTGATTTATCTGCTTTTTTGGCCGGTTCCTATTGATCCGGCTGCTTGGACGCCGCCAGAGGCACCGGCGCTAACAGGGGTTTATGAACCCAACACCCGCCTTGCTTCGGTGAAACGACTGGGAGCGGGAGCAGGCGTTGGCCCGGAAGATGTTGCCGTAGACGGTCAGGGCCGAATCTATGGCGGCATGGCAGACGGCCGCATCATGAGATTTCAGGCCGATGGCAGCCAACCGGAAGTCTTTGCCTACACAGAGGGACGACCACTGGGGCTTCACTTTGACGCAGCTGGCAATCTGGTGGTGGCCGACGCTTACAAGGGGCTGCTCTCAATTGCCTCAGACGGTTCGATAACTGTTCTGGGCACTGAGCAGGGTGGCGTGCCGTTCCGGCTCACTAATGATGTCGACATTGCTGCCGATGGAACCATATACTTCAGTGATACCTCATTTAAGTTTACTGATGCAGAGACTACGGTAGACCTGATGGAGCATCGGCCCAATGGCCGTTTGCTCGCCTACGACCCCAGTACCAAGACCACGCGGCTGGTGCTTGATAAGCTGTATTTTGCTAACGGCGTCGCCGTCAGCCCCGATCAATCTTTTGTTCTGGTTGTGGAGACTGGCAAGTATCAGGTGCGGCGATACTGGCTCACCGGACCTCGACAAGGTGAATCAGAGATCTTTATAGACAATTTGCCGGGTTTTCCGGATGGCATCGCTTGCAATGGGGAAGACGCGTTCTGGCTGGCGCTTGTCTCGCCTCGCAAGCCGGACGTGGATGCCATCATGCTCCCGCGACCGTTCCTGAGAAAGATTATCATGCGATTGCCCGAGTCTCTGCTACCGGCCGCGGAAAACTACGGGTTCGTATTAGGGTTGGATATGGATGGTCACGTTGTCCATAATTTGCAAGATCCGTCGGCATCGTATACTCAGATAACCAGTGTTCAGGAACATGAAGGGATGCTTTACCTAGGCAGTATCGTAGAGGATGCTATAGGTCGTTTGCCGGTTCCTTAAACAAACCTGCGTCGGTGAAGTGGTGGCCGAATCAAATTATGCTCACGAAGAGAAGGTTCCTCTGTCTATCTTGGCCCCCAGGATAAGATTCGGGACTTACAAATGGGCCTTTACGCGTCACATCGCTGGAAAAATATAAGGGGTTTTGCAATATAACAAAGTTGGTAAAGGTAACTCTTTCCAATAAATGGTTTACATACCCAACGATTCAACCAAAGACACAGGAGAGTTGGACATCTCATACAAGGTAGATACCAAGTGATTCTTCCGGATGAAGATAACTATTTACTTTCAAATTAGTATAAAATAAACAGATTTTTGATATAATAAGCACAAACCAGTAAGATAAAAGATTTTAGGAAAAGAGGACTAATAATGAAAAGTAAAATAATTATTATTGGTGGTGGGATAGCAGGACTTTCGGCAGGTGTTTTTGGTCAGAAGTATGGGTTTGAGACTGAAATATTTGAAATGCATACTGTTCCCGGAGGGCAGTGTACAGCATGGAAGAGAAAGGGTTACATGTTTGATTATTGTATTGGGTGGCTTATGGGTTCATCTTCAGGAAGTATGAATACACTGTGGAAACAACTAGGGGCATTATCAGAAGATATACCTATCATTAACACTGAAGTCTTTATCAGAAATGAAAACAATGAAGGTCAAGAATTCTTAATGTATAAAGATATGCAAAAATGGGAAGCGTATCTGAAAAGCATTTCTCCCGAAGATGAAGAAGCAATATCAAGGATGTTTTCTATAATAGATAAATTTTCTTTTTCCGGTGATATAGAGGAAATTATGAAGCCTAAACCGTTAAGAAAAACTCTTCCCATGTTAAAGATTTTTTTAAGGATGTTGCCAGCCATGATTCTCATGATTAAATATGGTAAAAAAAGCTGCCGTCAGTTTATAAAGGAAATGGGATTTAAAAATGAATTTTTACAGCATTTTTTAGAGAAAATATATAGTGACGAAAATTTTTCTGCCATTGCTTTTTTGATGATGCTTTCACTCTTTAAAGATAATAATGCCGGATATCCAGCAGGTGGTTCCCTAAATTTTGTATTACGGATTGCCAATAAATACCAAAAACTTGGTGGTACACTGTCAGCCGGGAAAAGGGTGAAGAAGATACTCATCGAAGAGGGAAAAGCTGTTGGTGTGGAGCTAGATGATGGCACTATCCATAAGTCTGATTATGTTATCGCTGCCTGTGATTTACATACGGTTATTTACGATATGCTTGATGGTAAATATATTCCTGAGGATATAAAGAATGCCTTTGAAAATTGGCCACTTTTCAAATCCCTGGTCCAGGTTTCATTCGGTATTAAAAAAGAGATCAAGGAAAAACAGATGATGACCAGCTATCTGGTTCCGGCTAAAATAGGAGCTACAGAAACTGATTCTTATTCAATATCGAACTACAGCTATGATCCGGATATGGCGCCTGAAGGAAAAACGACTATTGTTCTTAAATTTCAAAGCCCTTATGAGATATGGGAGCATCTTAAAGATAATGCCTATGAAAAAGAAAAAGAAAGAATAAAAGAAGATGCAATCATGCTGCTTGAAAAGGCTTATCCCGGTATAAAAGATTTTATTGAGGTTGTAGATGTAGCAACTCCCTTAACTGATATAAAATACACTGGCGTATATCGGGCAGCCTATGAAGGTTTTATGCCAACAAAAAGTAATATGAATAAAATAATAAGTCCGATTATTAAAGGACTTGATAGTTTCATACTGGCAGGACAGTGGCTTTTCCCGGGTGGCGGGTTACCTCCTTCTGCTTTGTCAGGCAAATGGGCAATAGAGGTATTTCATAAAAAAGAAAAATCTTAATCATTGGATGATTAGAGAAGATTGGTTCAGGTTTCAAATTTTTAAAATTTCTGTCAGGGGGACGGTTGTTCATGCTCAATAATCCAGTAACTTTTAACGGAAAACCTATGGGTTCTGAGGAGTTTCTTAACCAAATGGTTGAGGCTTTAGGGAGAATTAAACCATAGACAAAATTGATTACTTGGAGGAATCTATATGTCAG
>CBDAFG010000011.1:0-29735 GCA_965195205.1 uncultured Pelolinea sp.
ACCAGTCCCATGCGTAGATAACGACTTTTGCGATCTACCAGGGTCACAATTGCACCTTTCTTGCCTTTGCCTATGATCGTGTCCGCTTCCCAATCACCCAGCCTGTTTCTATCTTCTACCACCTGTGGACGCTCATCAATCAATGTCCGGTTAGGTATTTGTCCGCGTTTTTCATAGCTGCCATACCGTTTTCTGCGCTTTTTATGGCATCTGAGGTGTTTCCATAGCGATCCACCACCCCTTTTATCTCTATAGATATATTGGTAGATCCATTCATGACTAATCTTTAATCTCTTCTCTTTTCCAAATTGATCACTAATTTGTTCCGGGCTCCAATCCAGATAGATTAGTTCCTCAATCAACCCCCAATCTTTATCAGTGATCCTTGATTCGGCTTTGCCCCGCCGCGCTATTGCAAATTGATGCGCTTGTTTAGGGCGATATCCTCTCTTGCCCCTATTACGCCTGATCTTTCGACTGATAGTTGCTTTGTGTACTCCTATCGTTTCGGCTATCTCTGTTTGGCGATGCCCTATTCTCAATAAGGCAGATATCTGGTATCTTTGTACTTGGGTAAGCTGTGTGTATGTTCCCATGAGTGCTCCTTTGATTTAGTCGTTAGAGTGGTGCTCATCTTACCGCGGCTTACCTCTCTAACTCTTTCAAAGTTGCACTTGCTAGTTGAATTTAAGAATCGAAAAATCCATTAAAATATATACTTATGAATGCAATAGAAATTTCTAATCTTAAGAGACAATTTAAAACAACAATCGGTGTGATCAAGCGCCAAACTAAAGAAGTTGTTGCGGTGGATGGTATTTCATTTGATATTCACGCAGGGGAGTTATTTGGTTTACTGGGACCTAATGGCGCTGGTAAAACAACAACGATTAAAATGTTGACAACCCTCTTGATCCCCTCATCTGGTACAGCGACAATTATGGGGTTAGATGTGGTCAAGGATGCTGAGAAAATCCGCCCCCGAATTGGGTTCATTTTTGGTGGTGAGCGGGGATTGTACTGGCGCCTTTCAGGTTTAGATAATTTGCGGTATTTTGCGACTTTATATTATGTGGATGCAAAAGTCGCGAAGAAGAAAATTCCTAAACTGATCGAATTGGTTGGATTGAAAGGGCGGGAAAAAGAAAAGGTGGAGGGATACTCCCGTGGGATGCGCCAACGGCTTCATATTGCGCGAGCGCTTCTGCATGATCCGGAAGTGCTGTTCTTAGATGAACCCACGATGGGATTGGATCCTGTAGGTGCACGCGAAATGCGGATGACAATTCGGGATTTGCAATCTGCAAAGAAAACTATTCTTTTGACTACTCATTATATGTTTGAAGCCGATGCGCTCTGTGAGCGTATCGCTGTAATCAATAAAGGTAAAATTGTTGCACTCAATACGCCAGAAAAATTGAAACATACAGTTCAGGATCTTTCAGTTGTTGAGATAGAGATATTTGGAATTCCACCAGAGTTTCTTGAAAAGGTTAGAAAATTAGAATTTGTGGACAGCGTCGTGGTTGAAAACCACAACCAACGGCAGATTTTATTGGTACATACTCCCAAAGGTCCAAGTGCAATATCTGATATTGTTGAAGCATTAAACGGATTGCGATTGGGAAAGATTGTAACCCGTGAGCCCACGCTTGAAGACGCTTATGTCCGCCTGGTAGGAGGACAGTTGTAATGGTCAAGAAAATTAAGGGTGCTCTCCGAGTTATTGGAATGTCATTTGAGATTGAATTGCGTCAAAACTTAACGGATGGATTTGTCTTATTTGGGATCGTGATCCAACCACTGATCGTTGCTTTTATGGCTTTATGGATGCTTAAAGACAAGGGACCGGATTATGCCATTTTTATTGTGGTCGGTTCAGCTATGACTGGTCTTTGGACTGCTCTTTTGTTCAATAGCGGAAATAGTATTACGGGTGAACGATGGGCAGGAACTCTTGAGCCCTTAGTTGGTGCTCCCAGCTCATTACGTGTAGTCGTGTTCGGTAAAGTGTTAGCGAATATTACCCAATCATTGCTTTCAATGATCGGCTGTTACACTCTAATCTCTCTAGTGATGGGATATCCGCTCACACTTTCACGTCCAATTTTCTTTCTCATCTCGATTTTATTAACTGTATTAGCATTCGTGGGCTTTGGTGTGATAATTGCCTCGTTATTCATACTCATTCCAGATTTTCAACGACTCCAGAACACGTTGGAATTTCCAATATATATCTTATGTGGATTTTTGTTTCCGATAGCACTTCTGCCGGGTTGGACCACACCGATCAGTTATGTTTTGTCGCCATATTGGGTTGCTAGAGCCCTGCATGGCTCTGCACTTGGGGCATTAGAAATAAACCAAATATATATTTCCTGGGTTCTGCTGATTTTTTTTAGTGCTATTTACATTATCGGGTCGAGTGTTCTCTACCGCCTTGTTCTCAAACGGGCGCGTGTTGATGCCACTCTGAATACAACGGGATAGCTGTGAAAAAACGATCGGTTACGAATATAAAAATTTTCTTTGAAGGGGCGATTCTTTCTTATCGGGCGTTATTCCGATGGTTGCGGCCAGCAACTTATATCGCATCAAAAATACTTGCGCCGCTTACGATGATGATCTTTTTCGTATTCATCGGAGCTTACGCAAGTGGAAGCAACGATGCATCTTTTTACGTAATTGGAAATGCGTTGATATTTGCTGCTTCAAGCGGAATTTTTGGGGTGACAATGAGTATTGGGGGTGAGCGATGGAGTGGAACACTTCCTTATTTGTTTGGTTCCCCCGCAAATCGTATGGCTATCTTTGTTGGGCGTGCCTTTATGCATATCCTTGATGGTATGCTGGGCGTATTCATCGGTTTCGGTTGGGGTGTTCTTTTATTTGAATTGGATCTTTCACAGACGCACTTGATCCCATTGCTGTTGACGATATTAGTTACTACTTACAGCACAGCAGGGTTGGGCCTGCTGATGGGGTGTGTGGGCTTGATCACACGGAATGTGATGCTTGTAAATAATACGGTCTTCTTTTCGATGCTGATTTTTTCGGGGGCGAATATCAGTTTAGACTCGCTTCCCAAATGGATGCGAGTTGTATCCAGTTACATTCCCTTGACCCGCGGTATCGCCTCTACCCGCCTAATTGTTGCGGGAGCGGGAATCAATGAGATATTGCCCTTGTTAGTGGAAGAGTTCTTTATCGGATTATTTTTTACACTGCTGGGGTTTTTTCTGTTCAGTATGTTTGAAAAGCAGGCTAAGAAATTAGGTACGTTAGAAATATTTTAGGGAATAATATGCCAACAAAAACTATTTATCTTGATTACAATGCGACCACACCAATTGATGAACGTGTTGCCGACGTGATGCTTCCCTATCTATATGAACATTTCGGGAACCCATCTTCCAGTCATGTGTTTGGAATCGAAGCGAAAAAAGGTGTGGAGAGAGCCCGAGCGCAAGTTGCAGATATGCTGGGATGTAAAGTGGATGAGATTGTTTTTACCAGCGGGGGTTCTGAATCAAACAATCAAGCCATTAAAGGTGCGGCATTAGCAAAACGGGAAAAAGGGAACCACATCATTACCTCATCTATTGAACATTCAGCGGTATTAGAGGTGTGCGGTTATTTACGCAAGAATGGATTCAATATCACAGTCTTATCGGTGGATGAAAAAGGGCGGGTGAATCCACATGATGTAGAGAAGGCCATTACACCAGAAACAATCCTGATATCTATCATGCACGCAAATAATGAAGTGGGGACGATCGAGCCAATCAAGGAGATCTCCAAGATTGCGCATAGCCATAATATAATAATGCATACTGATGCTGCACAAGCAATTGGAAAAATACCGGTGCGAGTGGATGATCTGGGAGTTGATTTGCTATCCATTGCTGGCCACAAATTATATGCACCAAAAGGTATTGGGGTCTTGTACATTCGAACGGGAAATGAAATAGAGAAAATAATTCATGGCGCGGATCATGAGAGAAATATGCGTGCCGGAACAGAAAACGTATTAGAGATTGTGGGATTGGGTAAAGCGTGTGAATTGGTAGATAGATATTTAGAAGACTTTGCAAATCAGTTTAGTGAGCGGCGCGATCAATTAGAACGAGAGATCATACGAAAATTTCCTTGGGTGAAAATAAATGGAGAT
Source organism: uncultured Pelolinea sp. (assembly GCA_965195205.1). Classification (GTDB taxonomy): domain Bacteria; phylum Chloroflexota; class Anaerolineae; order Anaerolineales; family Anaerolineaceae; genus Pelolinea. The sequence goes on from CBDAFG010000011.1 coordinate 4,172, forward strand.
TTGGAAAATCGCCTTCCGAATACCAGCAGTATCAGTTTTAAAGGGATAGAAGCGAATCTCATTCTTTCCGAACTTAGTACTATTGCGGCTTCGGCGGGCGCTGCATGCCATACGGACCGCGTGGATATATCATATGTGTTAGAGGAGATGCATATCCCTCCTGAAATCGCTATGGGAACGATTCGCTTTTCTACAGGCAGGATGACCACTAAAGAAGATATAAAGTTAGCATCAAACGAGATTATTCAGGTTATCAAGAAACTTAATTCGTCTACTTACGGAGAGAATGTTAAAGTCGAGAAAGATAAAGTTCGTTTAACTCAATATACACAAGGATTGGGATGTGCATGCAAACTGCGGCCTCAGTTATTAGAAGCTGTTCTGGCAAAGATGCCGCCTCCATCTGACAGCAGGATTCTGGTGGGCACAGAGACGGGAGATGACGCTGCTGTGTTCTCAATAAATGACAATTTTGCATTGGTTCAAACCGTTGATTTTTTTACACCGATCGTAGACGATCCTTATCAATTTGGTGCTGTATCTGCTGCTAATTCCCTCAGCGACATTTACGCGATGGGGGCTGACCCGTTGTTTGCGCTCAATATTGTTGGATTTCCCAGCAATCGTTTACCCATTTCTGTATTAGAGGATATCCTGCGCGGCGCTTATGACAAAGCAGCTGAAGCTGGGATCGCAATCATTGGAGGGCACACCATAGATGATACAGAACCAAAATTTGGTTTAGCTGTTACAGGATATGTTGACCCAAAAAAGATTCTTACGAATGCGAACGCACAACCTGGTGACAAATTGGTACTTACAAAGCCAATCGGTACGGGAATTATTACAACGGCGATCAAGCGTGGAATGGCCTCAGAAGGAGATTCTGAAGAGGTTTTTCGTGTGATGGCACAGCTGAATAGCACAAGTGCTGAGCTGCTGCGAACTGTGGATGCCCATGCCTGCACAGATATCACTGGTTTCGGATTACTGGGGCATCTATTAGGAATGGCAAGAGGTTCACATGTAAGCGCTATTATTTCATCAGATTCTGTACCTTTTCTTGAGAACGCGTATTCTTTAGCGGCTTCTGGGATTGTTCCGGGAGGGACTATAAATAATCAGAATTATACGGATCCTTTTACTAAATATGCAAAAAATATTTCTGCGACATCCCGCACACTGTTAAATGATGCACAGACTTCTGGAGGACTGCTGATTAGTTTGGATGAGAAAAATGCTGTAATATTTATTGAATTGATGGAGAAGAAAGGTAACCCCGTGTCCCTGATTGGCGAGATCATACCTGAATGTGAACCACGGATCCTGGTTCGATGAGAAACACTTTGCCTAAGCTGGATTCCCACCAAAAAGCTATTTTTCAAATATTGATCACAGCGATCTTGTGGGGAACAACCTTTGTGGTAGTAAGGATAGGCGTAAGTGAGATTGGTCCACTTTCCTTAGCTGGAATCCGATTCTTTACAGCTGGTTTGCTCCTATTACCCTTTTTGATGTTGAAGAGAATATCCACTAAAGAAATAAAGAGTAATATTCTCCCACTTGCATTGATAGGAATCTTTTCATACGCTATTGGGAACGGAGCATTAAATTATGCACTTCAATTTCTTCCAGCCACTCTGGTTTCGTTTTTAACGAGTTTCATTACACCAATTATTTTAATTTTCAGCATCATCTGGCTAAAAGAATACCCAACCCTCGTTCAAATCGGAGGATTGGTGGTTACATTTTTTGGTGTCATTCTCTATTTCTATCCCCAACAAATTCCATTTCGTGCAAACGGGTTTGGCATCTTAATGCTGGGATTGCTTGGATTTGCTCTACAAACAACAATAGGGAGATTCCTGGCTCGAAACAAGAAGGTACATACGATCACGCTCACAACGATACCGTTAATTATCGGAGGAGGGATTTTATTAATCGTCTCGATTTTTATTGAAGGGTTCCCGGTTATTTCGCTAAGAACTCTTTTGATATTGGGATGGTTGATAATTTCCAATACGATTATTGGGCAACTTTTATATAGTAGTGCAATCGCTGAGATAACAGCGATACAGGTGAATCTTGTACTAAATCTATCTCCATTCTTCACTGCAATTTTTGCGTGGTTTTTGTTGGGTGAACAATTAGGTATTAAACAGATTGCAGCAATGGGCGCGGTTTTTATAGGTACTTATTTGGTTCAAAAGAAAACTGGGAGTTCATCAACTTAGCTGGTACCTACTTCTTATATTTGTCTAATAAAGAAAACAATCCAAAATCACTATCATTTTAGCAATTGGAGATGAAAATGAAGTATCGATTGTTTTTGCTTACTATAGCCGGTGAATTTTTGATTTCTGCTTGCAATCCTACAATGTCTGGTGTTGAGGAGCAAGATATAAAGGTTGATGTTGAAATACCTGAAATTCAAAATAAAGTTGAAGGAATCATCTCGGAAGAGATGGAATCTGCCCTGGGTGCATTATCAAATGGCAATGATATGGTGGAAGTGAGTTTTTCTCTAGATGTCTGGCCAATTCTTGAAAAATATGCATTAGCTGCACATGGGGGGAAGGGTGGCGTGTTTCTCGAAAGTTATGCGGATATTATGAATTATGTTGACCCAGAAAATCCTGAAGGCAGTTTGCTTTATCGTGCTTTGATCGGTGAAGGAATGAAACAGATGCCGCCAGGCAACCCGCTTCCTGATGAAATGATCTAGACGATTTATGATTGGATTAACCAAGGTGCAAAAGAAAATTAAGAAATAAACCCCGTTAATTTGTAGCGGGGTTTTTTCTGCGATTAAATTTTATTTAAGCAAAGATTTATACTGCTTGATGTTGTCAACTGGCTTAGGGTAGGCCATTTTCAGTTTCTTTAAAGTTTCTGTTATGATTTTGATAATCACATAATCACGATACCAATTCCGATTTGCTGGAATAACATACCAGGGAGCATGTGCAGTGGAGGTTTTTGTCAGGGCATCTTCATAAGCACGCATATAGTCATCCCACAGTTTTCTTTCGTCTATATCCTTTGGGTTGAACTTCCATTGTTTTTCGGGAATTTCAATTCGTTCAATAAACCGTTCTTTCTGCTCGTCTTTGGATATATACAGGAAAAATTTCAAAATAGTTGTTCCCTCATCAGAAAGAATTTTTTCAAAATTTTGAATTTGTTCAAATCGTTTCTTCCATACTTTCTCTGAGACCAATTGATGGACTCTGACTACAAGAATATCTTCATAATGAGATCTGTTAAAGATAACAATCTCTCCGCTTTTAGGAGTTTGTTTGTGGATACGCCACAAGTAATCATGCCCAATCTCTTCAGGTGTAGGTACTTTGAAACTAACTACACGTACACCCTGGGGATTGACTCCCTTAAAAATAGAGCGAATAGTGCCATCTTTTCCGCCGCCATCCATCGCCTGAAGAATGATCAGAACTTTATGTTTTTGTTCCGCGTACAGGAGACGCTGAAGGTTGATCAATTCCTCGCGGAAGCCCTTTGTCGTTTTCTTCGCCTCTTTTTTATCTGATTCCCATAACCTTGTATCATCGGGGTCATAATCTAATAGTGAGATTTTCTTTCCTTCCTGGACTTGATACGCGTGCATTTATTACCTCCTATTTAGTGATTAACTGACAAGATGTTACGCATCACCTGTGGATCTTTGGTAAGCAATCCGGAAGCAGGCAGGCGCTGTACAAGAAGTACCCAATTTCTATTTATTCTGAAAACTTGTTTGAAGATTGGCAGCGCCTCATCAATTTTCCCAGTATCAGCCAATGTGACTGCGTGCCAAAATGGCAGTTCTTCATTGTTGGGTGCTAACATTGCTGCTTGTTGGTATTTTAATGCCGCTTTTTCATTCTCGTTTTTTGAGAGAAGGTCATCCCCTTCATTCATTAAGACATAGGCAGATTGGATATCCAATAACCTTTCTAATTCGATAATTGGAGCAGGATGGTCATCCACACGAAGATCTGTAAGGATATGTTTCCACGGAGTATCATCTTTGATGTTCTCGGAAACGAGCAGTGAAGCACTCTGCTTACCTCTAATATCCCCACCCGCTCTTTGTGCTGCTTGCAGAGCTGAAAGCAAACGTTTTGCGAGATTACCCTGTGAATTTACAAATGCGATTGCCATAGCTGGCCATACAGTATCATTCAGCATCATATTTGCCTGAACGGAAAAGGAATCACCTGTTTGATGTCCAGCCTCCGCAATGCATCGTTTTCCGGTATGGGCAGCTACGTTTCCTTGCGCGTCAACTATGGCTACCTGGCGTAATTCTTTTCCGTCATCTACTGCGATCAATTCATCTAACGCTTGTTGGGCAGATTTTCCGTCTCGAAGCAGGGCTAGCCCTTTGGGACCATAACTTATTTCAACCATTGATTGGGTTGCGATCACTCCCACGCCCGGTTCAATCCATGGGCAAAGTGAACCAACCGCGAACCAATGGGATTGGACAGCAACTCCGATCTGATTGGTTTTTCGATCCATCGCAACAATCGAATAAGTATGTAAAAAAGCCATTTATATCTCTTTCATGATGATGACCAGCGTGCATAAATTGCCTGATGAATTTTTCTTCCTGACGATTTTTCCTGCTGGATCAAATTGCCGTATTCAATTTTTCCATAAAAACTGTTCATTAATTTTTGAAGCCACAAAGATAGTTCGTCTGGGGAATGATCGATATTATAGGCAGTAATTATGAAGAGAATTGGGTCATCAGTTAACAATTCACCACACAGGGTTAGTAAATTTGTAATGGAATGATTGAAATTCCAGATCTCTCCTTTTGGTCCTCGACTAAATTTGGGAGGGTCCATGATGATTCCGTCATATTTTCTTCCCCGCCTAATTTCTCTTTTAATGAATTTAGATACGTCGTCAACCAACCAACGAACTGGTTTGTCAGCGAGACACGACAAGGATAAGGATCTTTTACCTATTTCCATCGCTTTTTGAGACGCATCAATGTGTGTTACATGTGCACCTGCACGAGCGGCAAATAGAGATGCTATACCTGTGTATCCAAAGAGGTTTAAGATATTTACCTCATTTTTTGAGGTGTTTATTTTCTTCTCGATCCAACGCCAATTTTCCAGCTGTTCTGGAAATATCCCAATATGGCGGGATTTGGAAATGTTCAGAACAACATGCAGTTTATCGATGGTTATTGACCAAGAGGGTTTTATTTCGGTTTGAAAAGTCCATGATCCTGTTCTTTCACCCTTGGAAAGAGTAAATTCTGCGTCTGTGGAGTCCCAAACCCCTTTTTTGAAGGATGGTTTCCAGGTTGCTTCTGGTTCAAAACGGATAAGATGATATGAGCCATAGCGTTCTAGTTTTTTCTTGTTACCGCTGTCTAGCAATTCATAATCTGCCCAGCCAGTAGTAGTAAGATTCTTCTTTTCTCGAATAATTTTATTTTTGTTTTTCATCATCGGATTAATTAATATTTTTAGTATACCAATAGGTTGGCATATTTGCATTATTTTCTAACAAGGTATAATCCTCAAAATTTGAATGGTATTAATATGGACGGATATAATTTTGATCGGATCATAAACAGAAGGGGATCTAATGCAATAAAATGGGACCTTTTTGGTGAAGAGACCCTTCCATTATGGGTGGCAGATATGGATTTTGCTTCACCAAAGGAGGTCATCTCAGATGTCCAAGCACGATTAGAACATCCTATCTTCGGCTACCAAAGCAAAGATATGGAATTATTGGATGTAATTGTTGATTGGATGTTCAAACAACACGGTTGGAAAATTACACCTGAAGATATCCTTCTGGTGCCGGGCGTTGTGGCTGGATTTAATTGGGCAGTGCGCAGCTTTACTGAAATCAAAGATTCGTTTATTTTCCAAACGCCAGTTTATTTTCCTTTCTTTAATATTTCCCAAAATAACAATATTCAGCAAGTTACTGTCCCTCTAAAAAACACGGATAATGGATATGAAATTGATTTTGACGAATTTGAAGGAAAAATCAGGGAAGATACTCGCATTTTTATCTTATGCAATCCACACAACCCCGTTGGCAGAGTTTACCGTAAGGATGAACTTGAGCGATTGGGAGAGATTTGCTTAGCCAATGATATATTAATTTGTTCGGATGAAATTCATTGTGATCTGGTTTACTCGGGACATACGCATTTACCAATTGCATCTCTTTCCAAAGAATTAGCAATGAACACAATTACATTAATGGCGCCAAGTAAAACATTCAATATGCCTGGACTGCATTTTGCTTTCGCAGTAGTACAAAATGAAAATCTCAGAAGCAAAATGACCAAGGCACGAAATGGTATTATTGGCGAGCCGAATATATTGGCTCAATCCGCCGCAAAAGCAGCGTATAAATATGGAGGAGAATGGCTTGGAGCATTATTGAAGTATTTAGATCAGAACCGCCAACTGGTTGTTGAATTCACAAAGGCAAATATCCCAGAGATACGCGTTCATTCTCCAGAAGGCACCTATTTAGCATGGCTGGATTGCAGCGCATTAAACCTGAAAGAAGGACCGTACAAGTTTATTTTGGAAAATGCGAAGGTCGCTCTAAATGACGGGAAGACGTTTGGCGGTAACAGCAGCGGGTTTGTCCGATTGAATTTCGGATGCCCAAAGTCAGTGTTAATAAAAGCTTTGAATAAGATGGCTATTTCAATTCAGCATACAAGGCATTAGGCAAATTAGCATGGAAACAAGTAAAGAAAACCAGAAAAAATCCTGCTCTAGAGGGTGTTTCAATATTTTCGGAAGGACAGTAGGCGTAATTATTACGCTGTTGTTGGCTGCTCTTTTTGGATATCTAACTCTTCGTGCTGCCGGCGCGTATCTAATTATTGCCGATGATCTTACTCCTGTGGATGCAATAATAATCATGGGGGGAGGTGGTGAGGGGAGGATGAATGAGGCCCTGGAGTTATACAGCGAAAAATATGCGCGTATCATCATCCTGACCGAGACTGGCGAGCGTATTGGAGATCTTGACTACTTGCAGAGTTTCGACATTCGTATTCAATTATTGAATAATGGTGTTCCGAGCGGGAATATATTGATTACAGAATCTGAAGTAACGAGTACTTTAGAGGAGGCACATGCAGTCAAACAATTGCTTGAGAGAAGGCAATTATCTGCTGCTATCATTGTCACAGACCCTTTCCATACTAAACGAACGTTGATCATTTTCAGGGATGTTTTTTCTGGGCAAGATATTAAGCTGTATTTCCATCCAGTAACCCCGTCATGGTATACATCCCGGACATGGTTCCTGACTTCTGACGGTTGGAAATTTACAATTCTTGAGTATGTTAAATTACTGGCTTATAAATCGGGTTTTCAGAATTAGATAGATTAACGGCTTGCCTTTATTAGTATTTCACTATTTTCTTGATCAATGAAACTCACTCTTATTTTATAGAATGGAAACAATTTGCTGTTCTGCTAATCTTTCTGGCAAATTATTATCAAAACTTGTGAACGGGTAAGGTGATTTTTCTGCAAGGATAGAAATCAAAACCATTTTTAAGGGGAAATTATCGCTGAAAAAAAATATGTCAAACAATGAGGTTCTTGCGATCTTAATTTCGACTATATAATTATGATTGATGCATTATCTAATGGATAATAAACAACCACCACTGCATTTTATAGCAATTATCGTTATTTGTCTGGCGATCATTCTCGCTTGTCAATTTCCCCTGTCTCCTTATTCGAGCGGAGATGTTATCTTTGTGGATGATTTTTCAGAAAAAAATGAGATTTGGGATATATGGGAAAAACCTGATGAGTCAGCTGTCAGCTTTTTTGAGAATGGTTTGATTATGATTGTAAGCAAACCTAATTTGGATATTATCACTACAAACAACGTCTCGTATCCAGATGTACTGATTCAAACAACAGCACAAAAAAGATTGGGCTCGAACGATAATGCTTACGGGATCGTTTGTTGTTATCTTAATGATAGAAATTACTATGGGTTTTTGATTTCATCAGATGGATATTATGGCATTGTTAAAGTAGTCGAGGGGGAATATGAACTGCTTTCTTCTGAAAATATGGAGTTTGATGAAAGCATCCACCAAGGCAAAGGAGAAAACAGCATATCAGCGAAATGTGAAAGAAATACTTTAACAATTTCGATAAATGGCGTTGAAAAAGCCAGTGTATATAATAATGATCTTACCGCGGGAAAGACTGGTTTAATAACCGGATCTTTTTCAGAGGCAGATGAAACTGCTGTTTTGTTCGACAATTTTATTGTAATGATCCCCTAAATGAAGATATTTTTAGATACTATCGGCTGCCGATTGAATCAGAGCGAAATTGAAAAAATTGCAGCGGGGTTACGGGAAGCAGGACATGTTGTGGTTGGGGAGTCATCAGATGCGGACGTAGCGATCGTAAATACCTGCGCAGTTACTGCAGCCGCGAGCGCAGATTCAAGAAAAATCATCCGAAGAATTGCAAATTCAGGTTGTAAAGAAATCTTAGCTACAGGATGTTACGCAACAGTTGACCCGCAAGTTGTCATGAGATTGCCGGCCGTGGTAGGTTTGTATAAAAATGATAGAAAGAACCAAATAATTTCAGATTTAAACAGTAGATTTCCAACCTCGCATATATTTCCAAATGTCAGGAAACCTCTTCCTGGTAAAAATTGGAGAACGAGGGCGTTCATTAAAGTGCAAGATGGATGTGATAACCGATGTACTTTCTGTATAACAAGAATCGCTCGTGGTAAAAGCTGTTCGCAAACGGAGGATGAAATATTTGGTGATGTCAAAGCGGCATTATTGGGAGGTGTCAAGGAAATTGTTTTAACGGGTGTGAATCTGGGGTCATGGGGGAAAGATATTGGAGGTGATTATATTCTTCATGGTTTATTAGAAAAAATCATTCTCAGGTATTCACCTGACAGAATTCGACTATCTTCATTAGAACCATGGGATATAAATGAATCATATTTCCCGGTTTTCAATCATTCAACATTTTGCCGTCATCTCCATTTGCCGCTGCAAGCAGGGTCAGATTTAATTTTGCAGAAAATGGGTAGAAAAATATTTACGGAAGAGTTTCGGGTACTTATAGATACGATTCGATCACATGTTTCTGGGATAGCTATTACGACAGACATAATGGTAGGGTTCCCGGGAGAAACAGAAAAAGATTTTAAAGAAAGTTTGTCTTTTGTAAAAGAGATGAATTTTTCAGGCGGGCATGTTTTTAGATATTCTGCTAGACCAGGCACAGCGGCTGAAAAATTCGATCACCTTGTTCCAGAACAAGAAAAGAAATTCAGGAGCAAACAAATGCGACATGTTATCTCTGAATCAGAAACTAAATATCGGAAGATATTTACAGATCAGAACGTATCTGTGTTATGGGAGAAAGCCAAGAAGCTCCGAAACGGGGATTTCTTACTAAGTGGATTAACAGGGAACTATCTCCGTGTGAACGCTGTAGCAAATGAAGATCTGCGGAATACTGTATCAGGTGTTTATATCAAGGAAGTTAAGGAAACCAGCCTTTTTGGGAAGATCATCTCATAAAGGTTAAGCGGTTTTATCGTGTTAATATGTTTTCGGTTGTGGGAGTTGGTTTCTCGGGTTATCATTATGGTATAATCACAAAGTTAAATTAATGGGTAGAGGTAAATAAATTTATGCCAAAAAGGACTTATCAACCCCGCGTTAAACATCGTTTGAGAGTACATGGTTTTAGAAAACGCATGTCATCAGCTGATGGACGGAACGTGTTGAAGAGGCGGCGACTAAAAGGGCGTTATCGCTTAACAGTAAAAAAGAATAATCACACAAAAAACACTCGCTGGTAAACGAATTATTGCTCTTTATTAAATAAAATCGATGGAGTTGAATTACGGGTCAACAAATGAAACGTAATTTTCATTTAACACAAACAAGAGATTTTAATCGTGTTAAAAAGGATGGCAAATCCAGGCACCATAAATTCGTTGTCATAGGTTTTATACCAAATACGCTGGAATATTCACGAGTTGCATTTGTTGCAAGCAAAGCAGTGGGTAACGCGGTTACACGAAATCTTGTAAAGAGAAGAATGAAAGCTTGTGTCGCTAATTCATGGAGTAGTGTGAAATCAGGATGGGATTTGGTTTTCTATGCCCGAACTTCTGGTGCAAAGGCAAGTTATAATGATTTGCAGGAAGCAATCAGCACATTACTTTCAAAATCTGGTCTTATCATTACTAAATAAGTAAATGTCAATTAAACACGATTATTCGAAAGAGATATCATTAAGGGAATTTAGGTTAACGATCATTAATTTCCCGCAATTTTTCATTTTAGCTCTTATCCGGTTTTACCAAAAAATTATTTCTCCCGCCCTCCCTGATAATACTTGCAGGTTTTATCCTGCCTGCTCACATTATGGTTTTCAAGCTGTACAAAAATATGGTGCTATAAAGGGTACTTTTATGGCGATTTACAGAATTCTCCGCTGCAACCCATTTAATCCTGGCGGGTATGATCCTGTACCATAAATAAAATCTATAAGGAATAAAAAAATATGAAACAAAAAGTAATTTCAACTTTAATAATTTTTTCAAGTCTGTTTCTTCTCTTAACTGGATGCACGGGTGCAGGTGCGGCATCTAGTTGGCCGGGGTATTCCGTTTTTGAGGAAACAGGGTATCTTTCCTACGGATCCCAGACCTTTGCAATTGATTTGGAAAATGGCAGTCTACTATGGCGATATCCATCTGATGAAGAACGTTCCAAGCAAGTATATGCAGCCCCAGCTATAGGTGATGGCTTGCTTGTGATCGGGGACTATAATGGATCATTAATCGCACTTGATCAAAATAACGGAACAAAGAATTGGGGTTTCGACGGAGCGAATGATCGCTATATTGGAGCAGCCCTAATTTCTGATGGTATGGTATACGCACCCAATTCTGACCATTATTTGTATGCTCTTGACAGTGAGGGTAATTTACAATGGAAATTCAAGGGAGATGGACCAAATTGGACCAAACCTCTTGCAGATGCGAATATGATCTATCTTGCTTCAATGGACCATATATTTTATGCTTTTGATAAGGAATTTTCCCCGAGCAATCTGGGTAATGCTAAGGATGGCAGCAAAACTCTCCTGTCGAAGGCAAAATGGAGCATTGATTTAGGGATGGCGATTATCGGCGACCCGGTTTTAGAGAACGGTGTAGTGTTTGTGGCTACGATTGAGGGTGGTCTTTTCGCCATAGATGTAAAAAGTGAAAAACTGTTATGGAGTTTTAATGACAATGGAGATCTCGGAGCTGTTTGGAGTACTCCGGTAGTAATCGGTGAAGCTGTCTTCGTTGCTGATGTGGATGGTAATATTTATGCAGTTAATACACTTGATGGATCAGCCATTTGGTCATCGCCTTTTTCCGCAGACGGAAAATTGGTTGCCAATGGTGCCGCTTATCAGGAAGGCGCTGTGTTCGCAACAGATGAAGGAAAGATCTTCACGATCAACCTGAATAAAGAGGCAAAGACAATCACGAATATTGAAAATCCAATATATTCAACGATAAACATCGTTGGAGAACAAATTATTTTTGCTTCTACCAGCAAGGAATCTTTGCTTGCAGCATACGATCTGAATGGTTTTGGAATTTGGAAATTTTTACCAACTAACTAAATAATCTAAAGAAGAATAGGAAATTAACATGTGGGAATCACTCATAATAGAACCCTTTATAAATGCCCTGCTTTTCATCTACGATCTGATCGGTGAAAATATTGGTCTTGCGATAATCCTTTTCACGATCATTATTAAACTTATTTCTTGGCCGTTGATGTCAAAGCAGATCAAGAGTAGTCGAGCACTGCAGGAAATGCAGAATGACGAAGAATGGATTGCTATCCAGAAAAAATATAAGAACGACCGAGATAAATTAGCACAAGAACAGATGAGTTTTTATAAAACGAAAGGCATTAGCCCATTTGCTTCTTGTCTGCCTACCCTGATTCAATTTCCGGTCATCATTGGCCTTTATCAGAGTATCATTCAGACAATGGGAAATGCTCCACTGCAGATGTTAAACTTGATCCCAAAAATTTCACCCTGGCTGAAAGATTTGTTTTCCTTCATTCCTGGGTTACAGGAGCCTTTGGCCTTGATACCTCTAAACAGCCAATTTTTATGGATGAATATCGGCCAGCCGGAGAGGCTTTTTATCCCCGGCCTCTCGTTTGGAATTCCTGTTCTGGCCATCATAGTAGCAGCTACTTCTTTCTTACAAACGAAGTTGATGGCGACACCATCTGCGGACAGCCAATCAAACCAGATGTCAGGAATGATGAATGTTTACATGCCTTTACTGATGGGATGGTTTGCGTATTCTCTGGCCTCAGGATTGGCGCTTTATTTCTTGGCTTCAAATCTCTTCAGTATTATTCAATATGCGATCTTAGGGCGGTTTGATTTTAAAAAATTACTCCCTAACAAGAAAGCTGAAAATAAAAAGTAGAAAGCAAAGAAAAATGAATGAGCAAAAAACAACTTTAGAGGTTAGTGCCCCGTCTATTGAGGAAGCTGTTGAAAAAGGTTTGGACCAATTGGGACTACCAAGAGACGCAGTTTCTGTTGAAATAATTGACGAAGGAAAGGGCGGCTTTCTCGGTATGGGAAATCGCCAGGTACGAGTGCTTTTATCTATTGCTGATGAATCTCCAACAAAAGATAAAAAAGAGAAAAAAGAACCAACAAGCCCTGTAGATAAAGAGAATGAAGTGTTTGAAGATCCATTGGAGGAAGGAAAGGTTAAAGCAGAAAGGATCGTTAAGAACTTACTGCAGAAAATGAAATTAACCGCAAATGTATCCTCCCGGATTCTCGAACCCGAGGATGAAAACGATCGTGTTATGGTGCTGATAGAGATTACTGGCAAAGATCTCAGTATTCTAATTGGCCGGAGAGCAGAGACATTGAACTCTCTGCAATATATCACAAGTCTGATGCTAAACCAGGAAGTTGGCAGATGGGTTCCCTTGATGATTGATGTCCAAGGATATCGATTCCGCAGAGAAAGGCAGCTTCGGCAAATTGCACGGCGCTTGGCAGACCAGGTTGTGCAAACTGGAAGAAAACAGGTGCTCGAACCTATGCCAGCAAATGAACGCCGATTAATTCATCTAGAATTGCGCTATCATCCTTTTGTTACCACAGAAAGTGTTGGCGAAGGAACAAGTCGTAAGACAGCTATTTTTCTGAAAACAAAAGAATAGTTTTATTAGAGATATAACGAAATCCCTCTTAAGAGGGATTTCGTTAATAAAAAGTAAAATATATTTGAGGTGAATTATGCGAGCAGTTAATATCATCATCAATAAACGGGATAAAAAAGAACTCTCAAAAGAAGAAATAGATTTCTTTATTCGCGGATTAGCAAACGGAGATATTTCTGATTATCAAGTATCCGCATGGGCAATGGCCGTGTTGTTAAATGGAATGACTGACCAGGAAACGACAGATCTTACACTTGCCATGGCAGATTCTGGAGAAATGTTGGATTTATCATCTATCGCACCGATTGTTGTGGACAAGCATTCCACTGGTGGAGTTGGCGATAAAACAACCTTGGTGGTTGGACCAATCGTTGCGGCTTGTGGATTACCCGTGGGCAAGATGTCCGGGCGCGGTTTGGGATTCAGTGGTGGAACATTGGATAAAATGGAATCAATACCCGGGTATCGTGTTAATCTTTCGAAAGAAGAATTCCTGGCCCAACTAAAAGAATTAAATTTTGTACTTACAGGGCAATCCGCTGATTTAGCACCTGCGGATGGGAAGTTATATGCATTAAGAGATGTTACTGGAACTGTACCTTCATTACCATTGATCGCATCATCTGTGATGAGTAAAAAAATTGCTGCTGGTGCTCATGCTATTGTTTTAGATGTAAAAGCAGGAAATGGCGCTTTCATGAAGAGTACAGAAGAAGCAAAACTGCTTGCGAAAATGATGGTTGCTATCGGTAAATTAACTGGTCGAGAAGTACGAGCAGTAATTTCTGATATGAATCAGCCGCTTGGAGAAGCAGTGGGTAATGCAATTGAATTAAAAGAAGCGGTAGATACTTTAAATAATGAGGGTCCGAGTGATTTTGTTGAACATTGTTTGGTAATTGCAAGCCATATGCTGGTTTTAGGTAAGAAAGCGAAAGATTTAAAAGTAGCAAAAATTCTTGCCAAAACTACATTAGAAGATAAATCCGCATGGAATAAGTTCCGCGAATTAGTAATTGCCCAAAATGGTGATGTATCTTTCATTGATGATCCGAAAAAATTACCAGAAGCACCTATTCGATATGAGGTGAAAGCAGACCGTGATGGTTATATTTCACAGATACAAGCTCGAATAGTTGGAGAGACTGCAGTAGATCTTGGAGCAGGAAGAGCGAAAAAGACTGATTCGATCGACTTGGCGGTGGGCATCCTCGTTCACAAAAAAGTAGGTGATCAAATTAGCAAAGATGATGTGTTGTTCACTATCCTTTCCAATGATTCTGAAAAAACGAAAGAGGCTGAAATCAGATTAAAAAAATGTATTGGTTGGTCCGATATACCTTGTGAATCACTGCCGTTGTTTTATGGCGTAATATCGTGAACGTTGATTTTTTATTAGGAATATGAGATAATTTTTTACCGAAAAGCGAAGACAGAGAAGAGTAAATTAATTGTTTTTGACAGCGACCTGTGGATGGTGCAAGCACAGATGAAAGTTAATTGAAAATCACTCTCGAGCTGTGACCTGAAAATCAGTAATGGTGATTAAGGAAACCGGGGAATCTGCCCGTTATCACTGACAAAGCATTCAATGCTTATGTAAAGAGTCCGTAGATCGGAAACCGGGGTGGTACCGCGGGAAAATTCTCGTCCCTGATGGGGCGGTTTTTTAATTAAATTTTTGGAGGCCGGATGTTTAAACCAGTATCATCAAAATTGAACACGAACGCGATGGAGTTATCTATACTAGAATTTTGGAAAAAAGAAGATATTTTCCATGCTTCAACAAATAATCGTGAGGGTGACCCTGAATATGTCTTTTATGAAGGTCCCCCGACCGCAAATGGTATACCTGGCGTTCATCATGTGCTTGCACGCGCTTTTAAAGATATATTTCCTCGATATAAAACAATGCAGGGTTTTCATGTTTCCCGACGAGGTGGATGGGATACTCATGGTTTGCCAGTTGAGATTGAAGTAGAGAAGAAATTAGGTTTTAAAAATAAGCAACAGATTGAGGAATTTGGAATCGCGGAATTCAATCATCTTTGTCGTGATTCTGCTTTTGCAAATATTCGGGAATGGGAAAAGCTCACTGAACGGATCGCATATTGGGTTGATTTTGAAACTGCGTATGTTACCTATAAAAACTCATATATTGAATCCGTGTGGTGGATTCTGAAGAGTTTGTGGGATAAAGGGCTGCTTTATCAAGGGTTCAAAGTTGTTCCTTACTGCCCTCGATGTGGGACACCGTTGTCTGACCATGAGGTAGCATTAGGATATAAAGATGTGACTGAACCTTCGGTTTTCGTAAGAATGCCTCTTGTTGAAGATCCCAGTACTTCTCTTCTTGTTTGGACAACAACCCCCTGGACATTACCGGGAAATGTTGCTGTTGCCGTTCATCCAGATATTAATTACGCGGTAGTTAAGCGGGAAGTTATAAATGGGGTAGTAGAGGGAGCGGAAAAACTTATTTTAGCGGAATCGCTAATTGAAAAGGTGTTTGGTGATGAAAAGGTTGAAATAATAGAAGTATTAAAAGGAAAACAATTAAAGGGCAAACAATACCAACCTTTATATACGTTTCTTCCTCCTGATAAACCTGCACATCGTATTGTGTTCGGTGATTTCGTGACTGTTGATGAAGGAACAGGCATGGTACATATTGCCCCTGCATTCGGCGAAGATGATATGACAGTGTCGAATGAAGAAGATCTCCCGGTTTTAATGACGGTTGCCCCTAATGGTACGTTCGTACAAGAAGTCAGGCCTTGGTCTGGAAAATTTGTGAAAGACGCAGATCCATATATTATCGAAGATCTTAAGAACAGAGGATTACTTTATAAATCGGAAGAGTATACACATACTTACCCCTTCTGTTGGCGATGTTCTACTCCATTGCTTTATTATGCTCGCCAAACCTGGTATATTCGCACAAGTAAACTGAAGGAAAAATTGGTTTCGTTGAACCAGGAGATAAATTGGTACCCCAATCATATTAAGGACGGAAGATTTGGAAACTGGCTTAAAAACAATGTGGATTGGGCGCTTGGGAGAGAACGGTATTGGGGAACTCCATTACCAGTATGGGAATGCTTAGTTTGTGGTCACCAGGAATGTATTGGGTCAGTGGGTGAATTGTCTGAAAAAACC
Organism: uncultured Pelolinea sp.; assembly: GCA_965195205.1. Taxonomy (GTDB): domain Bacteria; phylum Chloroflexota; class Anaerolineae; order Anaerolineales; family Anaerolineaceae; genus Pelolinea. The sequence continues at coordinate 20,625 of CBDAFG010000011.1, forward strand.
GGTAAAGATCTCACCGGATTAGATTTACATCGTCCGTATGTGGACGAGGTTGAATTTCCCTGTAGTAAGTGCGGGGAACGGATGCATCGTGTACCAGAATTGATTGACGTATGGTTTGATTCTGGCTCAATGCCTATTGCTCAATGGCATTTTCCATTCGAAAATGAAGTTTCTTTTAAGAAACAATTCCCGGCTGATTATATTTGTGAGGCGGTTGATCAAACTCGTGGTTGGTTTTATTCACTGCATGCGATCTCCTCTCTTTTGTTTGACAAACCCGCATTTAAGAATGTCATTTGCCTTGGTTTAATACTTGATGCGGATGGACAAAAGATGTCTAAATCGAAAGGCAATGTGGTTGACCCATGGGAAGTTCTCAATGCGCAGGGTGCAGATGCGATGCGCTGGTATCTTTACACGGCCAGTCCTCCTGGACAGGAGCGGCGCTTTTCTGCTAGCCTAGTCTCCGAAGTGCTGCGGAATTTTACATTGACATTATGGAATACGTATTCATTCTTTGTAACCTATGCAAATCTGGATGAATGGGTTCCTAATCCGACAAGGGAGGTTAAATACTCAAAATTAGATTTATGGCTGCTTGCGGAATTACACGCATTAGTTCAAAACGTAACCACAGCATTTGAAAATTATGATGTGTTGGGAGCCACTCGCCCGATTGAAGGATTTGTAAACCATTTGTCAAACTGGTATTTACGACGGTCTCGACGACGGTTCTGGAAGAGTGAATCTGACGATGACAAATATGCTGCCTATACAACTTTATATGAAGCACTTGTTACAGTTAGCAAATTACTTGCACCAACAATGCCGTTCATCGCAGAAGAGATTTTCTCAAATTTGGTGAAGACGGTAAATCCTCAAGCTCCAATATCAATCCATATGACAGATTGGCCGAAATTTGATGAAAATTACCTTGACCAAAACCTGATTGACAATATGGACTTGGTGATGCGGCTGGTATCTTTAGGGCATGCTGCTAGAAACCAATCCAGAATTAAGGTACGTCAGCCATTACAGGAAGCAGCTTTTTCAACCAGCAATAAAACTGAAAGAGAAGTAATTAAAGAATATGCTGAATTGTTGAAAGAAGAATTGAATGTAAAGAAAGTCCGTTCTTTGAGCGCGATAAGTGAAGCTGCAGCATATGAATTAATCCCGCTTCCTAAGCAATTGGGACAGAAATATAAAAGTGATTTTCCGAAGATCAGGGAGGCAATCCTGGGTTTGGATGCAGAAAAATTTGCCAAGAACTTACTGGATGGTTTGAGTATCACAATAAAAATTGATAAGAAAGATTATGAATTTTCACCAGAAGAAATCGAAGTTCGCATACAGGCGAAGGAAGGTTTTATAGTCGCGTCAGAAGGGGCTTATTTAGCTGCATTAATTACTGATTTGACCCCGGAATTAAGAAATGAAGGATTAGCAAGAGAGTTTGTTCGAAGAGTACAAGAAGCCAGGAAACAAGCGGGTTTTGAAATTTCAGATCGCATTCATCTTTATTATACTGCTTCAGATAATTTATCTAAGGCTGTCGAAGACTTCAAGGATTACATCATGGCGGAAACATTAACTGTCCAGATTGAATCTGAAAAGAGTCCAGAAACATTACCAAATGCCAGTGAAGAGTTTGATGGGGAAACTCTTGCGCTATGGTTAGAAAAAGGTTTATAGAGCAATTTAAAGCCAGCAGTATTGGTTACTTTGCCAACAGTTAAGTGAATTTAAGATGCATGAAATCTCTTCAAAGAAAGGAAATTACACGATCGTCTTTCGTTTAGAAGAAAGAGCCAGACAAAATTTATATAGGTTTGGTGATGTAGTATTTAACCCCGGGTATTATTTCTATTGTGGAAGTGCACACGGCAGTGGAGGTTTGAAAAGCAGGATTACACGGCACTTAACAAAGCCTTCTAAAAAGTTTTGGCATATTGATTATTTAAAGGATTTTTTGTTTCCAATTGAAGTATGGTATCAAGCCAGTTTGGAAAAGAATGAATGCTTTTTCTGCAAAACATTCCATGACCAAACGGGTGGAGAAATACCAATAAAAGGTTTTGGGTCAAGCGACTGCAGAAATAAATGTGAATCACATTTAGTAGAGTTTCCTCTAGGGACAAATATAGATCACCTGTTTAATAAATTGGATGGTGAGTTTGAAGGAATGAACAGAATTTACATACATGATCTTTTGTAAGTTAGAATTAGAAAAAAATATCGTTGGAGAATCAGAATTGAAAAAAAATCTAAAAAGTTATATGGTCTTATTTCCTGTCGCTGCGGGGATTGTTGCTTTAGATCAGTGGACAAAATTACTAATCAGAAACGCGCTTGAAATTGGAGAGATTTGGCCGCTCTGGGATTGGCTAACACCATACGCACGCGTGGTTCATTGGAAAAATACCGGCGTAGCTTTTGGGATGTTCCAAAACAATAATCTTCTTTTTGCGATTTTAGTGAGCATCATTGCATTGGTGATCATTATTTACTACCCACAATTGACTGAAGGGGATTGGTTTTTACGGATTGCGTTAAGTATGCAGTTGGGGGGTGCTGTTGGGAACTTGATCGATCGATTAACGGTTGGACATGTTACTGATTTTATTTCCGTCGGGAATTTTGCGGTATTTAATGTGGCAGATGCAAGTGTGACTGTTGGCGTTGGAATTATGATACTTGGATTATGGGTGGAGGAAAAAAAATTAAAAGAGAATAAAAATAAGGAAGTACCTGAATCGAAAGAAATGGAACAACAGTAAGGGATTGCCGCATTATGAAAAGTGTAACCTACACCTTTATTTATCCCAATGATTCACCAGATCGTTTGGATAGATTTTTAACTATGCAATTACCGAGTAAAACGAGGTCTCAAATCCAACGATTAATTAAAGAAGGAAGAGTGCTGGTGGATAATCTAACCATTACAAAAACAGGTTATTCATTGGGAAAAAAGGGTATATCCATTGAGATAACGATCCCGCCTCCAATTCCGCTTGATTTGAAGCCTGAAAAAATAACATTGGATATTCTTTATGAAGACAATGATGTATTGGTAATTAATAAACCTGCTGGGATGGTTATGCATCCAGCAGTAGGTCATTCAACAGGTACTTTGGTGCATGCTGCTCTTGGTCATACCTCATTCCCGGAAGGTATTGGGGGAAAAATGCGGCCTGGAATTGTTCATAGGTTGGATAAAAATACTTCCGGGGTAGTTATTCTGGCAAAAAACGAGAAAGCACACTTATGGCTGCAGGACCAATTTAAATCGCGCAAAGTCCAGAAATTTTATCTTGCCTTGGTTGATAAACATCCTCCTACTGAATCCGGAAAAATTGTTGCATCGATATATCGAGACCGTATAAATAGAAAAAAGATGGCAGTTGCGCCAAAAGGTGAAGGAAAGGATGCGATAACGATATACCATACCTTATTAAAATTAGGCCAATATAGCTTTTTAGAAATCCAAATATTAACCGGTAGAACACATCAGATCCGAGTGCATTTATCATCAATTGGATCTCCTGTTACAGGCGATACAATTTATGGGTATTCAACTCCAACTATTGTATTGGGCAGGCATTTTTTACATGCAAAAAGATTGGAAATCCAATTGCCTGGACAACAGATACTGCGTTCTTTTGAAGCTGAATTACCCGCTGGTCTACAGAATATTATCGATGAATTAACAACGAAGGAGAAGTAATGGCATTTGAGAATGGTGTAATAGATTTTCGATCTGATACGGTTACTCATCCAACCCTGACCATGCGAAAGGTAATGGCAAACGCACCAGTTGGGGATGATGTGTATGGCGAAGATCCAACTATAAATACCTTAGAACAAAAATCCGCTGAGTTAATGGGAAAAGAGGCGGCTCTTTTCACCGCGTCCGGAACAATGGCAAATTTGATTGCTGTGCTAACTTATTGTGGTCGCGGAGACGAAGCGGTTATGGGAAACAATGGGCATACTTTTCTCCATGAGGTAGGGGGGATTTCTGCATTGGGCGGTGTTTTTCCTCAATTAATTCCCAATCAATTGGATGGCACTCTTGCGTTAAGTGATATTAGAAATGCGATTCGGGAGGAGGATATTCATCATCCAGAAACGAGATTATTCATCTTGGAGAATACGCAAAACCATTGCGGGGGGATACCGCTGAGTAAAGAATATACAAATATGGTTGCGGACATTCTGAATCCGAGGAATATTCGTCTTCATATTGATGGGGCTAGAATATTTAATGCAAGTGTGGCTTTGGAAATAGAACCATCTGCACTCGTCGAAACAGCTGATTCAGTAATGTTCTGCCTTAGCAAGGGATTGTGTGCCCCGGTTGGGTCAATTCTATGTGGATCTAATGAGTTTATTCAAAAAGCCAGGAAAATTAGAAAACAATTGGGTGGCGGGATGCGCCAGGCGGGCATTCTTGGAGCAGCTGGTATTGTGGCATTAGATGAAATGATTGAGAGGTTGGAAGAAGATCATCTGCGGGCAAAAAATATTGCTGAGGGTATGAAAGAACTACCAGGCATTGTTTTCGAAAAAGGGTTTCCACAGACGAATATGGTATTTATTGAATTATCTGAGGATGCGAGAATTTCTGCAGATAATCTTATAAAGGGGATGGCAGAAGTTGATATATTGATTGGTATGTCAGGGCCAAGGAGTTTTAGATTTGTTACTCATTATTGGATAAATGACCAAGATGTTGACAAATTCCTTGTAAAAATGAAGCATTTACTGGAAGAAGCTTAAATTGTTCTTTTAAGTTCTTGATTGAGCTTTTGTTATAATCAAATTTAAAAATTAGTTGCTTTCTCTAAAAGGAGGAGAAATGTCTGACTTTGTAACATTAAAAATGATCGATGAAGCTGTAACAGCCATTAATTCTTTCACAAAGAAAAAACCGAAAATCGGATTGATACTTGGGTCTGGGTTGGGTGATCTAGCAAATTCTGTGTCTCCCGCTGATTACATTCATTACAGTAAGATTCCAAATTGGCCTCAAACTACGATTCAAGGGCATAAGGGCAGATTGGTGATCGGTGACTTAGAAAATCAACCGGTTATGATCATGCAGGGGCGGGCACATTATTATGAGGGATATCCAATGGTCAAAGTTGGTTTTCCTGTCCGGGTTATGATCCGATTGGGGGTTGAGGTATTAATTGTGACCAATGCGGCAGGAGCGGTGAATCCGGATTATGAACCGGGGGAAGTTATGCTTATAAACGATCATATTAGCCTAATCGCAATGGCGGGGTTAAACCCTCTGCGGGGACCTAATATTGATGAGTTCGGTGAGAGATTCCCGGATATGAGTCAGCCATATGACCACAAATTAATTGAAACAGCTAAAGAAGCAGCAAAAGAGAATGGCATTACACCGCAGGAAGGTGTTTATATATGTCTTGCTGGACCTTCATTTGAATCCCCCGCTGACCTGCGTTTTATGCATGGTATTGGCGTAGATGCGGTGGGAATGTCAACTGTACCTGAAGTAATTACAGCCAGACACGCAAATTTAAGGGTGCTGGGTTTATCTGGAATTAGTAATAAGGCGAATCTCGATGGATCAATCGTGACAACACATGAAGAAGTATTGGAAGCTGGAAAAATTTTGGTTCCGAAGATGGAAGCGATCATAAGAGGCGTGATTAAGCGTTTATGAACGATTTGCTTCTGAAATAATTTAATGGAAGAATTAATCCGGTTTGTTGTAAACTACGAAGTGGGGATTTATCTTGTATTGGGTATAGCGCTATTAATTAATATAAGGCGCCTGCTCAGTGCCCGGATATTACAAAGGAAGGCAAATTTCGGGCTAGAACGAGAAGTTGCCCAAAAACGAATTCGATCCGCTTTTACTTTTATATTTCTTGTAAGCCTGCTTGGATTATCGAATTTCATTCTCGTTTCTGTTGCTTCTATTCGATATCCTGGTATCACACAAATTGCTACTCCTACAATTGATTTGTTGTCTACACAAACACCATACACCGGGGGGGGCATTGACCCTAATGTAACCCCCCAGGGATTACAGCAAACACAAACAGCAATTGCAGTGACAGGGTGCATCCCTGATCAGCTTGAATGGATTGATCCTCAACCCGGTGATGAAATAAGTGGGTCGATTGAATTAATTGGCACTGTGAATCTTCCCAATTTGGGTTTTTATAAATATGAATACCGATACCAGGGAGATGATATCTGGACTCCAATATCCGCGGGTAACAAGTCGGTTGTGGAGGGAGCTTTAGGCGGCATATGGAATACTAAACAACTTCAACCGGGAAATTATCATCTTAGGTTGGTTGTATCTGATAATATGAATAATTTGGTAAAACCCTGTGAAATTGAAGTAAAAGTTTTACCTCAATGAAAGGGAAATTTATAAATGGCTGAAATCTTAGTAAGACCTGCAGTTTCTCCTGACATAGAAAATCTGTCGCGATTTGACCATTCTGTCCAAACTTCAAGAGTATGGCAGATGAATCAGAATGTTGGAGTAGCAGAGATCCAGACGGGATTTAAGGAAACTGAATTACCACGCAAGATGAGGATTAAATATCCTCGTTCACCAGAAACATTATTTAACCGATGGAAAGACTATTCCACAATATTAGTAGGATGCATTGATCATGCTCCTGTAGGATACATCACATTAAGCACGATGTTTGCTTTAAAAATGGCTTGGGTAAAAGATTTGATTATAGAGGAACAATGGCGGAATAAGGGGATTGCTACCACACTTGTCCGCGCAGCAACTGATTGGGCATTAGCGAGAAATATTGATCGCATGACCATTGAAATGTCTTCGAAAAACTATCCGGCCATTTGCTTAGTAAAAAAACTCGGGTTTGAATATTCAGGATTTAATGATAATTATTTTGCGAATAATGATCTGGCAATATTCTTTGCACGGTTTATACGGTAACATATTAATATATGGAAGGATTCCTGTTATTTCTTAAAGCTATAAGTGATGTGATTACTGCCGGGGTGGCGGTCATATCTTTTTCGTTATTAATATATGTGATTACATTCAAACTGCGTGATCGTGTTACCTGGACTTTTACATTACTTTTGACTTGCATTGTGATTATCTTTGGTGCTGATGCGTTCATAACTACAACCTATCAACAGGATGAATTACTTCGCATTTTGCGCATACAATACATTGGTTTAATTCTGCTGCCAACTTCATTTTTCTTTTTTTCTGATGCATTACTCACTATTACAGGTAAACCGAGCAGAGGAAAACGTCGTGCAATGGGATACGCAGCCGCTCTTATAAGCATTTTGTTTTGTGTATTGCTTTTCAACGGCACTTTATTTTCTGAGGTGAACACCACTAATTTTCCAGCACCACACATTGAACGGAACATTTTTCATGACTACTTCAGCGGTTTCTATGTAGTAATGATGGCTTTCTCTTGGTATAACTTCATCCGCTGTCTGAATAGGACTTATACAAAAACAAGCCGGCGAAGAATGGTTTACCTCATCACCAGTGCTATTGGACCCGCTCTCGGATCATTCCCATATCTGTTGTATGGGTCCAGCTTCGCGTCTAATTACGCGATGTTATTTTGGTTTCTATCTATCCTTGCATATTTGTTTGTTTCTTTTTCTATTGTAGGCATGACATATACTGTTTCTTTTTTCGGATTTCCCTGGCCAGATAGAGTTATAAAGAGCAGGTTGTTTAGATGGATTATGCGGGGCCCTATTACAGCCAGTCTTGCTTTAGGTGTGACAACTTTAACTTCCAGAGTGGGCAAACAATTAAATGTAAATGTTTCTTCTTTGATTGTCTTGGGTATGGTAGCAACAATTGTTCTATTTGAATATTTTGTCACTATTTTTTCGCCCATATGGGAACGACTTTTTTTCAATGGTTCAGATAGAGAAGAATTAGCCAAGATTAGAATGCTTGAGGACAGATTATTAACCAAAAATGATCTAGAACAATTCTTGGAATTACTTTTGGCAACTCTTTGTGATCGGTTGCAAATTGACGGTGCGTTATTGATCGAGAATAGGGATGAAGGATCAGCACTAAAAGTGATTGTTGGTAACTTAAGTGATCGCTTCATTAAAGAAAATGGAAGTGTGATAAACAGCCTAAGAAAAAAAGATAAATTCAAGGAAATTGAAATCTATCAGAAAAAGATAATTATTCCGATTGTGGATAAGAGTTCTTCTGACGTGAGTTTATTGGGTTTCATTGCTACGAAGGAATTCGATCCTATTGCGATTGATGATGAGAAAAGGATTGCGCTTAGGAAATTGATAGATCGAGCTGCCACAGCACTGCAGGATAGGAGACATCAAGACTCCCTTTTCTTGTCATTAGAGATACTAACTCCTCAAGTAACAGCCATTCAGAGTATTTTGGCATCTTCAAGATTTAATAAGAAAAGAATTCTCAATGGATTAAATATTTCAAATTTGAGGGATTTTGAGAAATGGGTTAAAGATGCTTTGAACCAATTTTTTGGAGGACCTAAGTTGTCTCAAAGCCCGCTGATTCAATTATCTTCGGTTCAAAAACGTATTAGAGAGAAAGAGGAATCATCTATTAAGGCGCTAAGGGGAGTTTTGCGGGAGGCAATAGAATGTTTACGGCCAGCGGGAGATAGGCAATATACAAATGAATGGATATTGTTCAATATTTTAGACCTGAAATTTATAGAGGGATGGAAAGTAAAGGATCTTTCACGTCGATTAGCTCTTTCTGAGGCAGATTTTTACCGGAAGCAACGCATTGCAATTTCAGCTGTTGCTGACCAGATCCTCACGCTGGAAAAGAAAGACAATAGGAGAGTTAACGATGAAAAAATTAAAGAAAAGGATAAGCAAATTGAAGTGTAGGTTAAAATCACACAAATTGATGAGACTATTCGGAAAACTGGATTAGCATTATTCAATATCAAAATGATGACAAGTAATTCTGACACAAATAGAAAAACTTCTTTCCTGCAGGGGATTCTGCTTATAATTAAACGATTTGGACAGGATCTTTTGGGGATTCTTTTTATTTGTATAGGAATTATTTCTATATTAAATGCTTTTAACCTC
>CBDAFG010000012.1:0-8273 GCA_965195205.1 uncultured Pelolinea sp.
GGAACAGATTTTTCTGAGGTATCAGAAGAAGAAATCAAAGTAGTCCAAAGAAAGCTAAATGATAGACCTCGAAAAGCTTTGGATTTTTACAAACCTGATGAAGTCATTAATAATCTTGTTGCACTAAAAGTTTGAAACCACCATTAAAAGACCCTTTCATTTTTCTATTATGACCTTTTTTTGTGATTGATAAGTAGAAAAAGACATGTTTAGTTCTTTTGTATGGGGATCTGGCAAGTTACAGCTCTGGAAAAAAGCACTCCATTTCTGATGAAGGAATAATTGCCAATTCCGCACGCATACTAAGCCCACATACACTTAAATACACCCATTAATTTTTCTTAAGTCAGTTAAAATATCTACAATGGCTGCACTGATCGAGATCCTTAATTCATCATTCCAATATCGACCACGGCATACTGAACCAATTCTGGCGCTCAGCAATATCAACCTGAGTATCCAAAGCGGAGAATTTGTTGCGATCATCGGCGCGAATGGTTCAGGGAAAAGCACATTAGGCAAATTATTAAACGCGCTGCTCGTCCCCGATAACGGAAGCGTGCAAATCAGCGGAATGGACACACGTGAGCCCGGCAACCATGCTGCTATCCGCACACAGATTGGGATGATCTTCCAGAGACCTCAGGACCAGATCGTGGCAACCACAGTGGAAGAAGACGTGGCTTTTGGGCCAGGGAATTTAAGGCTGCCGGCAAATGAGATCCGCAGCAGAGTAACATTTGCACTATCAGCCAGCAGTCTGACAGACTATCGAAGTAGGCCATCATATCTGTTGTCAGCGGGCGAAACCCAACGACTGGCATTGGCTGGGGTGCTTGCTATGCGTCCTCTGTGCTTGATATTTGATGAGACGACCGCCATGCTTGACCCTGCAGATCGTGAAATGGTGCTGAAACAGGCCAAGACACTGCATCAACAGGGAGCGACCATTCTATTCATTACACACCTTATGGGAGAAGCCGCACAGGCAGAACGTGTAATCGTAATGGACAAGGGAAAAATTGTTATAGACGGCTCCCCCTGGCAGGTATTCAATCAGAACGTTGAGAAAATTGGCTTAGAGAAACCAGCCGCGTTGGCTGCATCAAATAAACTGCGACCTTTTATCCCGTCCCTACCTAATGATCTCCTGACCAACGAAGATTTATTTAATCACATCCCCCGCTACGAGGGAAACCAAAACACACCATTACATGGACAAAAACAAACAACGCCTGTTCGATCTATAATCACAGCCAATAATCTGGGTTACAGATACATGCTTGGAACCCCACTGGAACATCAAGCACTTGATGATCTCTCTATTTCCATTGGTTCTGGTAATATGCACGGCCTGATCGGAGCTACCGGGTCAGGAAAGTCAACCCTCCTGCAGCACTTCAACGGCCTGCTGCGCGCGCAATCCGGGGACTTATCCGTGGCTGGGATAGATTTAAATAATCAACAACTTGACACCCAATCACTGCGCCAACAGGTGGGGTTATCTTTCCAGCAGCCAGAGAACCAGATCTTCAACCAGTATGTTGGAGACGAGATCGCATACGCCGCCCGGCAATTAGGGCACAGCGGCACCCTGGCAAATGCAGTTAAGTCAGCAATGGAGGCGGTTGGATTAGATTTTTCTGCTTATAAAGACCGGCTCACCTATACACTTTCCGGCGGGGAACTTCGGAAAACAGCCCTGGCATCCGCACTGGTAACAAAACCAGATATCCTGCTGCTGGATGAACCATTGGCAGGCCTTGACCCATTATCCCGCAAGGAAGTGATGGGGTATTTTAAAAGCATGCATGATGCGGGTTTGACGCTTGTCTTTTCCACTCACCAATTTGACGACATCATCGGCGAGATGGACGCTGTGAGTATCCTCCAATCCGGGAAGGACATCACCCACGGGACACCCGCCAGAATATTTTCAACAAATGAGTCAAAATTACCCGGCGCATTAAAACCGCCATTTGCCACTGAATTATGCTTGGTACTTAAAGAAAACGGCTGGCCTGTTCCTGAAGGAATAGTACAGCTCAAGAAGTTGATCGAGGCAGTCGCGGAGATAACAAAGAGGAAACGCGCATGAGCCAATTTGAATATCTACGGCGCGTTTCAATCGGGCAGTATCTTCCGCTTGATTCATTCATCCACCGTTTAGACCCGCGAGCAAAAATCATTGGTTTTGGTTTTTTGATCATTGCGATCAGTATTTCCAACAACCTTTTCAGTTTGGCATTGGCGCTGTTGGTTTCCCTGGCTCTGATCGCAGCCAGCCGCATTCCATTCTCATTTGCGATTCGGGGATTATTGCCTCCCCTGCCCTTTCTTCTGCTCATCGCACTGCTTCAATTAGTGATTACTCCGCACGCAGATTCGTCAGCCGCGATGTTTGGATTCTGGAGAATATCAATATATATCGAGGGGATATTAGCTGCGCTGAGATTGCTCCTGCGGTTCGCATCGTTATTATTGCTCCTGACCACTTTAACTTCAAGTCTTTCTACCATTGAGATGATCAATGGGCTTGATCTGCTTCTCAAACCCCTTCAGAAGATTGGTGTGCCCACTGTAAATGCTGTCCTCCTGGTCCAACTTACGCTGCGATTCATCCCGTTCCTGGCATTGAACGCAGAAAAGATCGCCAAATCGCAAGCATCCCGCGGAGCTAAGTGGGATATGCCAAACAGGAATTTATTTAATCGAGTGCAGCAGATCGTGCCGCTTCTCATTCCCCTATTTACTTCCAGCCTGCAGCAGGCGGAAAATTTATCCACTGCCATGCTCGCACGGGGATTTGCCGGCAACACGGCACGCACCAGTATGCATACATATCATTTTTCTTTAAGAGATGGGGTGTTCCTGCTGCTGTTATTAATCACAGCAGTAAGTATTCTGTTCCTATTCTAAAAAAGACGCCTACCCTATTATTTCTTTTCAGATAGATCTGCACCCCGTTTTTTTCCAATGGGGATATGCCAGTAAGCAGCACCGACTGCAACGGTAATTAACGCAGAAACAAATGCTTCAGGAAGTCCATTTACCACAACGATCCCTCCTATAAGCTCCCATGGAAGATACCCAAGCACACCGATCATGCCAAGCACGAGTCCTGTGTTAGTAAGACTGCCGACTGCTCCCGCGGCAAGAAGGGCAAGCGGTTCCCAACGTTTCAATGACCGCCATACTAACCAAGCCGCAGGCCCAATGAATAAACGCGGCAATACAGATAACACGGGATTGGTGAACCACACATCCGCAGGTCCGGTCGGAGCAACCGCAGCCTGGACCATGCTGAATATACCAAAGATCAACCCAACCGCCATACCTGAAACAGGTCCCACGATGATTGCAGCAATGACCGCCGGTACATGCATAATGGTCAGCGCCACCCCGCCAAACCAGGGAATGAAGCCCCAATGTGTCAATCCTAAAACCACAGCTATCGCTCCCATCAACCCCGTAATTACCAAATCACGCATCTTGTTCTGCTCAGTCATAATCATCCCAATCTTTAATTATTATTTTTAGTTGTCTTCTTTTCCCGCCAACCATTTTACAACATTTAGCCATAATTTAGAGTACCCAGACCACTCGGCGAATTCTTTCGGGCACCAATGGGGACCAATATCTGATGCCCAGATGAGGGAACGGCCTTTTTCCACGTCCATAGTTGCCAATAATGGGTGCTGGCCAACCTGAGCGATCAAGTGCGCAGATGGCTTGAGTTTAAGCTCATTGAACCCCAAAAGTGCCGGCCATTTTTCACCCATCCCTTTCACAACTGCATGCTTTGGATCAACGATCTCGGGCAGCGCACCTTCAGGTGATTCAACGCGGTCATCAAATGTGTAGATATCCACCGGTAAAACAGGTTCGATAGGAGAGCGGTAGTATTTGGCGGCCGCGTATATTCCAGCGAACGAATAATACCCACCACACATGAGAAGCCCTCCGCCTTTACGCACCCAATCCGCCATCAGCTTCAGCCGATTTGGAAACGATTGGCCGCCCACCCAGGTTTCAGGCGGCAGCAGCAGTGTGTTAGCACCAATGTCACTCAGCGCAATCACGTCAAACTCATTCAGCGCATTCATAGAAGATGGAAACTCTTTTGATGCGATATGACTGGGCATATGGATAAACTCAATATCTGTCCCGTCAAAAACCTTCTCCAAGTACTCCACACCCGTTTCATAAAGTGTGCTTGAAAAGAAATCCCACCCTTTGAAATGCGTGCTGGATGATACCCATGATTCCCCCGCTAATAAGAATTTCAATGCTGCCATTTTTCACCTCAATTCATCAACTTAAAAACAATTAATTGTTTTTCACATTTTAACCGAAAAATGCTATATGATTATTAAAGAAACTTATGATTAATAAATTACAGAAAACGGTAGTAGCTGGTGCCTTAGGGGAATGTGTCCATGTTGCCGGTGTGCTCAACTTCCTCCGGTTAGCGGAACAGGCAGGGTGGCGGACTGTTTTTTTAGGGCCAGCAGTCTCAATCAACCAGGCCATCCAAGCCGCAGAAACTGAGAAAGCGGATCTTTTGGCGATTTCTTACCGACTGACACCAGAAACGGGTGAGCGTCTGCTAGCGCAATTCGCCGAAAGCGCAGACACCCTGCGTGAAGAGGGTATGCAATTCGCTTTTGGCGGAACGCCCCCAGTAGCGGAGCGGGCAGAAAACCTGGGTTTTTTTAACGCTGTTTTCAACGGAACCCAAACTTATGAGGAAATTCTTGCGTTTCTCAAAGGAGAATCTGCACAAACCGCACAAGAAATCCGTTACCCACAAACCACTATAGACCGTATAAAATGGAAAGCACCATACCCCCTTGTGCGGCATCACTTTGGCCTGCCAACAATGGAAGCCACACGAGAAGGGATCAAAATAATAGCGGATTCTAAAGTCTTAGATATTGTTTCGCTGGGTATTGATCAGGATGCCCAATCAAACTTCTTCCACCCAGAAAAACAGGACATCCGGCAGACAGGTGCAGGGGGAGTTCCAGTACGCTGCCCTCAGGATTACCGGGACTTGTTCAACGCCAGCCGACGTGGGAATTTCCCATTAATGCGCACCTATTCCGGGACAGATGATTTTATTAAATTGGCACAAATGTATATTGATACCATTCACATCGCCTGGCCGGCAATCCCTCTGCTGTGGTTCAACCAGATGGATGGGCGGGGACCATGGGACTTAGCTGGCAGCGTTCGTGAGCACCAAAAAGTGATGGCATTTTATGGAGAGCGCGGCTTCCCGTTAGAAGTGAACGAACCGCACCACTGGGGGATGCGGGATGCATCGGATGTGATCTTTGTGGTTTCCGCATACCTATCCGCCTATAACGCACGCGCATTTGGTGTACAGGATTTTATCGCGCAGATGATGTTCAATAGCCCACCCGGCACTTCAGATGCAATGGACCTGGCAAAAATGAGCGCGGCGCTTGCCTTAAGTGAGGAGCTGGAAAATGAATCTTTCCACATTTGGCGGCAAACACGTACAGGCCTGCTCAGTTATCCTTTAGAGCAAAATGCCGCGAGGGCACATCTGGCAGCCAGTGTGTATTTACAGATGGCTCTGCGGCCGCACATCCTGCATGTGGTCGGGCATACAGAAGCGCACCATGCCGCAACCGCAGACGACATCATTGACGCCTGCCAAATGGCACGGCGCTCAATCGAGAACGCACTCAAAGGGCAGCCAGACATGCTGAAAGATGCTGCCATTCAGCAACGAAAAGATGAACTTATCAGTGAAGCACGCATTACGCTCACCGCGATTAGTAATTTAGCAAAAAACACCGATTGTGACCCATTTACAGACCCGGATTGTCTGGCAGGAGTAGTTTCCAGCGGGATCTTGGACGCGCCGCATTTAAAAAACAATCCTTTTGCACCTGGTACAATCCAGACACGGATCATCAATGGCGCATGTGAAGCTATTGACAAAAAAGGGGATAAAATCACGGAAGCACAACGATTAATAAAGTTTTTATAAAATTTGGAGGACAGAATGGCATACCCAACACGATATACAGTAGTCGGCGCTGGCCACGGTGGAAAATCAATGGCCGCTCATCTGGCTTTGATGGGAAAAGAAGTAACGATTTACAACCGCACGTTCTCCCAGATTGAGATCCTGGCAAAACGCAAGGGGATCGAACTAGAAAGCTATCCATCCGGACCGCATGGATTCGGCCCAATAAAATTGGCCACTTCTGATATGGAAGAAGCCCTGCGCGACGCAGAAATTGTGATGCTGGTGGTCCCTTCATCCGCGCATGCCGATCTGGCAAAAGCGATGGCCCCTCATATGAAAGACGGGCAGATCATCATCCTAAACCCGGGCAGAACGCTCGGCGCGATCGAATTTGATATGACACGCCGAAAAGAAGGTAACACAGCTAAGATCATCCTGGCGGAAGCGGAAACATTCATATACGCCAGCCGCGCGGATGGACCCGCGCAGGGGCGCATCTTCCGCATCAAAGAAGCTGTACCGCTGGCAGCGCTGCCAGCAACACACACTGAAGAAGTGTTAAAAGCAATTGAAGACGTATATCCACAATTCATTGACGGGGTAAACGTACTCCATACCGGGTTGAATAATATGGGAGCTATCTTTCACCCCGCGCTAACGATTCTGAACGCAGGGAGAATTGAATCTACACACGGTGATTTTGAATTCTATATCGATGGCGTAACCCCATCCGTCGCAACCGTTCTCGAAGCGCTGGATCGTGAACGGGTGACCGTTGCTTCCGCATTGGGCATCCGCGCCCGAACTGCTGTGGAATGGTTGGAATTAGCATACAACGTCAAGGGAAACAACCTGCATGAATCGATTCACAATCAGAGTGGATATTATGGCATTAAAGCTCCGCCAACTCTCACCCACCGCTATATCTTTGAGGATGTGCCGATGAGCTTAATACCAATCGCATCAATCGGCAAGCAGTATGGCATTTTGGTGCGGGCAATGGACAGCATTATCCGCCTGGCATGCATCATCCACCATACGGATTACTATCGGCGGGGGCGTACAATCGATAAGTTAGGCATTAAAGACCTGAGCGTGGGCGAACTGACACTGTATGTCAACGAAGGTACTTTGGATTTAGGAAATTAATTTACAGGCATGGTTCTTGCACCTATAAGCAATAACAGATGATTGATATTCTGTTTGAAATAGCTATAATAGATGTACATAATTACACATCACAGCATTTTAATCGGATTGTCTGATCATCATTGATCTCAGAAAAGTTTTATTATTGTTGAGGAGGAAGTTATGAAAAAAAGAATAGCACTTATGTTAGCGATCATTATGGTTGCAACCATGATTGTGCCCGTATATGCTGCGGTACCCACCACGTCCATCTATGCGGTTGTAAAGGACGATGCAGTGATCATCCGCACAGTGAATTTTCCCAGTGGGCACACTTTCCATGTGTATATGGGATATAGAGATACCCAGGGAATGAACGGACACCTGGTCTCTAAATTGACAACCGGCGAAGGCGGTACATTCCTGGCAAAGTTCTTCATCCCTGAAGAACTAAAAGGTGAAGATATCATCACAATCCGTTTTGAAAGTGTGACCGAATCCAAGTACTTCAGCTACAACTGGTTTTTCAATGAGTCCGGTATTGCCACATCAGGTTCAACCAGCAGCGACACGACTACCACTTACAACAATCTTGGAGCCGGGGTTCCTGCCTGGGACGTCCTGTCTGTTGTGAAAGGCTCGACCGTTGTCATTCATACGCGCTACTTCCCCCCATTTCAGCGCTATGCAGTATTCCTGAAGGACGGCGCTCTGGCTGACTTGAACTGGTACGAGACGCAGGGGATCGAAACAGATGAAGGCGGCTCACAGACTATAACGATCACGATTCCATCAGAACTTCAGTACTGCGAGAAGATAGCGATCAAGCTGTACAATATCAATGATGGTTCCTACTGGTACAACCTGTTCGATAACATCAACCAGTAAAAACACAATCCCATAATAAATACACCCCTCTGTCAAACAAACAGACAGAGGGGTTTTATTCTATTCTAAACGGATGAATGATTTCAGCAAATCAGAGCATATATTAGGTCTTGAATTCAACTAGCAAGTGCAACTTTGAAAGAGTTAGAGAGGTAAGCTGCGGTAAGATGAATACCTCTCCAACGACAAAATCAAAGGAGCACTCGTGGGAACATACACACAGCTTACCCAAGTACAAAGATACCAGATA
>CBDAFG010000013.1:0-58083 GCA_965195205.1 uncultured Pelolinea sp.
GTGAGAACTTCCATTGCTGCTTGAAACTTGAATCGGGCTGTATATCTTTTTGCCATCTTATGCTCCTCATTTCTTATCTTATCTGTTTTTGAGGAGATTTCACACATTTGCGAGTGGTACTAATTTTGGGGTGCAGCACCGAGGCAACAACGTGTCTTCTTCAAGCCCTTAAAATTGATTCGCAGAAATATTGTGAATTATTAAGTAATGATAGTGATTTTTATGGAATTAGAGGGGATGCAAATTTTCAAAATTTACTTAAAGAATTTTGTAATGAATGCTAAATTACTTTTTTGATAATATTTGTAAAACGATTCTTATAAAATAGCTTATCGAAATCTAATGGAAAAAACCAAAATTCTAGTTGAGGGGTAATTTAACTGTAACCAAGCGATTATTATTGGAATTTCTATTGTTCCATATCTTCTACCCAAACTTCTTCAACCCGGTCATTATCCGCCACGACGTGCTTAAGTCTTATAGCATAAGCAGTCCTATCAGTAAGGTAAACCCAGTGGTATCCAATCGACTGGGAGAACTTTTGTCCAGGAGATAAATTTTCAAATTTACCACCAGCCTCATTGAGTGTTTCAGAGGCGATCCTCAATTCTTCAATCTTTCCTTTGACAAAATCATCAGTAAAATCTAGACCATGAATGAAATGAGCAAACCGATTTCGGATTTGGTTTATTGCTTTTAGCTCAAGGTAATGTGGACTATCAATAATATAAAGACCGTGAAGGATTTCAATACGAGAGCCAAAAGTTGAAAGAGGTGCGTTCGCAAAAACGTTAACAAGCCGCTCCAAACTTTCTTCGCGAAGTAAGACCTTAAGAATGATTTCCATTTGGAAATTCAGTATCTCTCCACCAACGATTGCCTTTTCGTATGGGTTTGACGTATTAAATATAGCCGCCGCCGCTTTACTTGAATTCTTAAAACTCTCTAAATAGTGTCTATCCCTTGCCTTAGATCTTGACATGATATATCCCTCAAAAAACTTTTCTAGTGAAATTATAGTTGAAAGTACATCCCTCAATTTTCTGCAGGAGATGCTCTTCGATGCACCTCATTTCAATTTACTCACGGTCTATAAATTTTTTAGAAATATCCTTTTCCAAGGCTTTTTTTGTTATTTCTACTTGTTTCCTAATATATTCAATTCTATAATAAGTTTGCCCCGAAAAAAACACTAGCTAATTGATCTAAATGTTTTTAATACTGGCTGAACAATATACTTATTAACCTCCTCACTACCATTAATGTCAAACAGGTTAGCTTTTTGTAACTTGCCTTTAAACTTTATATATCCATCCTCATAATTAATGTTTTTTGGTGAGGAAAATATTGATTTATCTCGATACTCAATATGAGAAATCAGCTGTTCAACTTTTGAAAATTTCTTATTCAAATTTTCGTTTTCGCCAAAGCTGTAAAGTACACCGAAATATACCTGTGGTTCAGCAATTTCATCATCATCTAAAATTAATCTCACATAAATCACTTTTGTATCAACATTTAATTCAGTGGTCGTTGTTCCCGACACCTTTGTATTATCAAGAGGAACAAAAAATATGCCTAATTTTCTTATTGTCCAAAGATATACGTTACGAGTTTCAAGCCCCGTCGAACTTCTAGCGTTAATACTGTAACCAGATGGTTTACCAATGACAAAGTTCTCCAATTCTTCAGCTAACTGTGCTTCTATTTCTTTTATGAAATATGATGTTTCCATATACAGGTTTTGAATATGTGAAAACGCCAATTTCGTTTGATTAATAATCTCTTTCTTTTCCATTAATCCTCCTGTAGAAAATTTCGTTGTCTATGTCTATCAAATCAATATTTTGGAAGTCAAATATCCTTCGTTTGTCATTAAAATAAATACATACATTATCTAATTTATTTGGAATTTCTTCCTTATAAATGTGAGAAAATCCTTGAAACATATCTAATGATTTAACCGTAGTAATATCAAAGAAAATTTCATCGGGATTCTGGTTAATTTTCTGGTTATGAATTAGTCTTTCTATGCCAATGAAATTTCTAAAGCCCTTTTTCTGAAGTAAGTGAAAAAGATCTTTGGCAAACTCATAATTTTCTTTTGATAATTCTATTGACAATAAAACATCTTCAAGAATTTTTGTAATTCTGTGCCAATTTACCCAACAAAGTTCATTTTTAATTGATTGATCAATGTTTTCAAACAAGCTTGGTTTGTTGAATAAATCCGCAGTTATTGTAGTAATTACAAATTTCTTGCCTAATAGTTTTGCCTGCTGATGACCGTTGTTATATTCTCGTTCTAATTGATGAGATACAAGCTCATTTTCTTGGCTAAACCCCGAAAAATATTTCGCTTCTATTAATAAATAAAATTGGCCAACGATGATAACTAGATCGGGTTCAGTGCCATCTTCATATGTTGGCCAAAAAATAAATTTTGCTTCAATTAATTCGCTTTTTGATACTTCAATATCAAGAAGTTCCAAAAATTCAGAAAGAAATATATGCCTTGGCGCATACTTGAAAAATGAAAAAACATTCGATGTTAATATATCTTCTTTGTTCTCTAAATCACTTGAAAGTTTCCCTCTGATTTCTGCTATATACATTAATTCTCTTATTTAATCATAAACTTAGGAAGATTATAAACCAGTAATCCAAAATGAAGTGTTTTTCAACAACACCAGGGATTTATCGGCTGGTAAAATTCCATATATCAACAAAAGGTGTATCTAATCTATGGAATGGCTTACTGAAACAATGGTTTTCAGCACTACCGGCAAAGGGATGTACATGATAACCGCAGACATATCTGAAGTGGTTAAGCGTTGGAAAATTCAAAACGGCATGTGTTTTCTGTTCCTACCGCACACAAGCGCCTCCTTGACACTCTGTGAAAATTATGACCCGCTATCGCGAAAAGATGTGGAAAATTATTACGAACATGCGGTTCCAGAAAACCAGCCCTGGTATCAACACACCCTTGAAGGGCCAGATGATTCCCCTTCCCACATCCGTTCGACATTAACTCAATCAAGTATCTCAATACCCATTGATGATGGACGATTAAGCCTCGGAACCTGGCAGGGGATATTCTTGTTTGAACACCGCATCATTTCTCAGCGCCGCAACTTATCTATCCGTTGTTTAAAAGTAAACTGATCCTGTTTTTTCCAGACAAAAAATCCCGGCATGGTAATATAAGAATACACCGCACTTCTTTCCCGCTTCAACATCTTTCACCCCACCCAAAGCCTAATTGAAACATACCTATCTGTCGGAGGTCGATCGGTAATGTAGTTAAAGCAATCATCTCTTCCCAAAAAGATTTCATTGACCAATTAGAAGGATATATTAGCGGCCGCTGGTAAGTACTGTTTTTCGGGCAGAATAAAACCAAGTATACTTGTGAGGTTTGATCGCAAGTATTCATGATGCCTAATAATAGAAGAACTACCATCATTGCCTACATAAAACTTGTCACTGCTGTCGCTATTTGGGGTGGCTCGTTCATAGCCACAAAGATCGCGGTGAGAGAAGTATCTCCTGTCACCGTTGTTTGGCTGCGCTTTCTTATTGGAAATATTATTCTTGGATATTTTGCCTGGAAGCATAAAGAACTTGTACTTCCCGAACGAAAAGACGTATTAGAACTTCTGTGGTTAGGGTTCCTGGGTATTACCCTGCACCAGTGGCTTCAATCAAGTGGATTGGTCACCTCTGAGGCATCCACGACTGCCTGGTTGGTTTCAACATCTCCGGTTTTTATGTCACTCTTAAGTTGGATATTCCTTAAAGAAAAACTTTCATGGCGGACAATATCCGGCTTTCTTCTGGCAACAATCGGGGTTCTGTTTGTGGTTACGAAAGGTGATTTTCAATCAATTTTTAACGGGGGGTTCGGTACGAGCGGAGATATCCTGATTTTAATAAGTGCTCCAAATTGGGCTCTTTTTTCTGTATTATCAAGACCAATCTTAAAACGTTTTTCTGCCATCAAGGTCACTTTTTATGTGTTGTTCTTTGGATGGTTGTTAACGAGTATTCAATTCCTGGCTGGCCAATATTGGACCGAAATCAGCCAATTATCAACTGACGGTTGGGCAAGCGTTGCGTTTTTAGGCGTCTTTTGTTCTGCAATAGCGTATATTTTCTACAATGATGGGCTGCAATCCCTCCCCGCAACAAAAGTAGGAGCGTTTCTATATCTAGAGCCATTGGTCGCAACTGTCGTAGCTGCAGCAGTGCTTTCAGAAAGCATAGCGCTGGCCTCTCTCGTAGGCGGAGGGTTAATTCTTCTTGGCGTATGGATTGTTAACCATAATTTTAAAGAATAACTTGAGTAATCATTCTGGATGCTTTGAGGAATGACTTGGATTTTAAGGCACTATTTCCAGCAAGCTAAGCATCTTTTTCAGGAACCACTTTTTTTCTATATGTTTTTATTCTTGCTCGTTTCTTTTTTGAGTCCATCCGCTTCTGGCGGGCATTCATTGAGGGACGCGTCTTTATGCGTTTCTTTGGATTGTACAATGCCATACGAATAAGCTCTGCAAACCGTCTGCGAGCATCTTCTCTGTTCTTTTCCTGTGTACGGTAGCGTTTTGCTCTTATCATCAGAATCCCATCAGCTGATACACGTTTTCCAGCCAGCCGGCGCAGCCTCTGTTTAACATGACTTGGAAGAGACTGAGACGCAGATAAATTAAACACCAACTGGACCGCGGTGGCTACTTTATTGACATTCTGACCACCCGGCCCGCTTGCACGGATAAAAGTCTCTTTTATCTCGTCTTCAGGAATTTGGATTAATTCGTTGATTCTCAACTATACGGTCCGCTTCTTCTTTTTGTCCGTAATCTTATCATCCAACAATAGCTGCCAAATTATATTCATTTATTCCATAAATAATCCGTGGATAAAGTTATAATAAGTGTCATTAGACCAATACACTCTGGAGATACACAATGAAGATTTTAGTTACCGGAGGAGCAGGATATATCGGATCTACCATCTGTTCCGCATTACTGGACGCAGACCATACGCCTGTAATACTTGATTCACTGATTACAGGACGAATCGAATTCACAAAAGGGCGGATTTTCTACGAAGGAGATATTGCTGACAGCACACTTGTTAAGCGCATCTTTGCGGAAAACCCCGATATATTTGCAACGATTCACTGCGCTGCATTAATCATTGTGCCAGAATCTACCGAAAAACCATATGAATATTATCGGGAAAATGTCGGAAAATCATTAGAATTATTTCATACATTAAAAGAGACGGGCTGCAGAAGGCTGGTATTCAGCTCATCAGCATCTATTTATGATGTGGTGGAAGGATTCATGGTTACAGAAAGCGCCCCCCTCAGGCCAAGCAGCCCATATGCACGCACGAAATTTATTATGGAGATGATCCTCCGTGATTACTGCACAGCGTACTCTATGCAGGGTATCGCTCTGCGCTACTTCAACCCAATCGGGGCTGACCCCAAATTGCGCACTGGATTGCAAATCGCTAACCCATCACACGCAATCGGGAAGCTTGTAGATGTCCAATTAGGAAAACTACCGCAATTCACCATCACCGGCACAGATTACAGTACTCGGGACGGTACAGGTATCCGTGATTATATCCATGTCTGGGATCTGGCACAGGCACATGTGCGCGCGGTAGAAAACTTCGATACCGCTTTCAAGAACGCAGGCAACCCCGAAGATAATTACCTGGTGATCAACTTGGGTACTGGACGCGGCGTAACGGTCAGAGAACTGGTGACCGCATTTGAGATGGTAGTTGGTAAAAAGATCAACAAGGCCGATGGACCACGGCGCCCTGGTGATACTGCCGGTTCTTTTTGCAACGCAGATACAGCGAAAAGTTTATTAGGGTGGAAAGCAAAATTATCTATTGAAAATGGTATTTCAGATGCGCTGAAATGGGGCAAGAAAAGGGATTCTGTTTTGCCTGACTGATTTTGTGTCTGTAAAACCCAAGCTATTTTGAGGTAATACCCGCAATAAGCCCATCCAGTGCAACACCTAATGTTGCACGCCCTGTTTTGCTATCTTCGTCTATACGGTCAAGTGATTTGTATATATCTTCAAGCGCTTCGATGCTGAAATGACGGCCCTGACTAATCAGTTTTTTTACTATGAAGGTGTGGCGTAATTTACAGGCAGCCATTACATCTTTTTCACCTCCACCCCTCAAGAGCGCTTCTTTTGAAAGGATTAACAAACGCACTTGACGCACCAGCATACTGAAAATATATTGGATTGGAAAATCTTTACTTAATTCACGCAGCAATTTAAACGCAAGCCTGCCCTTGCGTTGGCCTACTGCATCTACCAGCGTAAATACATTCTCTTCTTTAGTAGAAACAGATAATAACCGGACCACATCTGCGCTGACCTGCTCGTCCTCCCCAACATAAATAATCGCTTTTTCAATCTCGTTCCGCGCCTGGAAAAGATCATTTCCAACCAATCGCGATAATTCAACCGCGGCTCGTGGATGAAAATTGCCACCCTGTTTTTCGGCTTCTTTCTTAATCCAACCGGGCATCTCTCGATCAGATGGCAAAGATAATTCAACCCAGCGAATATCACCGGAAAATTGGTTCGTCATTTCTCGCAGCCAATGATCCGTATCAACTATTTCCCACACCATTGATCCTTTTTTATATTTTTTCTTGTCTTCAAGGATCAAGACCAGTATAGTTGTTGGAGGAAAGTTAGAGAACACTTCTTGCAGCCAATCTCGAGACTCTTTCTTCTTTATCATCTCTAGAGCATTATCGAGAATAACCGTCCTTTTTTCACCTCCAAGAGGGAGCATGTTCAACTGCATAGATATCTCATTAATATTGAGACCTGACCCATCTAAACGAGTAGTATTTAGGTCAGAGAAAGCATCTTGTCCACTCTCTTTAGTGATTGCAGTGATCTCTTCTTCGACCGATAAACGGTCATCTCCTTGTATGATAATGATATCCGCGAGGAGAGAAGATCCGGTTTCGATTTTAGTTGTCAAGATTACCTTACCAGCTGAGTAGATACGCGGTGCACGGTTCGACCATACACATTATGCTGCAACACCTCTTTAATAACCAGCCCTTTCACATCTGCATTAGTAGTGATTTGTTTCTGTAATTTTGGGCCAAGTGGACGTGCCATTTGATAACCAACTAAACCAAGCACCACGGCCAGTGGGAGACGGCGTAGTTTTCGCATTACCCTCCCACGCGTCCCCAGCATACCAACCCACGCTAACCCCCCTGCAGCAAGACTTTTGACCACGATATTAGTACCACAATTCGGGTGGACAGCCAACTCGTTCTCGCCACCAATTAAACGACTCAACGCCTCTTGAGCAGACTCCAAAACAACATCTGTTGAAACCTCCCCATAAATCCAAAATCCACCCACATCGGAAATACCGCCTAGTTGAACATTAATTCCCTTTTCCTGTAATACGTGAAGCGTCGCATGTTCAAGGGCGTGGTTACTGCGTATACGTATTGATAAATCTAGATTTAGAACATCATCTAACATTGGCATCATCTACCTCTTTCACTCATTTTGTCATGATCGCATTTCTAACTGCTTGATCCAGCGAACGAGCTTCAAAGACATCAAGCTTTTTAGGAATTTTAATTTTAGCACGCGCTCGTTTTGGAATTATTGCAGCTTTAAATCCTAGTTTTTCGGCTTCGCGGAGCCGCGATTCCATTTGGCTAACCCAGCGAAGCTCACCAGATAAACCAATTTCACCAATTAGCACCAGATCAGCTCGCACGGGTACGTCTTTTACTGAAGAAACAATCGCCACTGCTGCAGCAAGATCAGCTGCAGGTTCTTCGACCCGCAATCCGCCAACCACATTTAAGAAAACATCTTGATTTGATAAACTCAACCCCATCCGACGCGTAAGCACTGCGATGATAAGAAGGAGCCGATTATAGTCTATCCCGTTAGTGGTGCGGCGCGGATTGCCAAAATTCGTTGAGCTGGTGAGCCCTTGCAGTTCAACCAGGATAGGGCGCGTGCCTTCCATGGTCACTGCGATGGAAGAACCCGGCGCATCCGCCATGCGTTCAGCAAGAAAAGCTTCCGATGGGTTTAATACCTCCGCCATTCCGCGCTCATTCATCTCAAAAACACCTACTTCTGAAGTCGGGCCAAAACGATTCTTCATAGAGCGCAGTAAACGGTAGGATTGAAAACGATCGCCCTCCAAATGAAGAACTGTATCAACAATATGCTCTAATACTTTTGGTCCAGCAATCATTCCTTCCTTAGTAACATGCCCAATCAAAAAAACAGCAATGCCGGTGGATTTTGCCAGTTCGCGCAGGCGAGATGCGCACTCTCTCACCTGTGAAACCGATCCTGAACTGGAGGATAAGCCATCAATGTAAACCGTTTGAATTGAGTCAATTATCAGTAAAGCTGGTTTCATTTGTTCGACATGTGAGAAAATGCTGTCAAGGTTGGTTTCAGTTACCAAGTATAGATTTTGTGTTGAAATGTTTTTTTTTCCTGTTTCAGAAAGACGCTGAGCGCGCATTTTTATCTGACGAGCTGATTCTTCCCCCGACACGTATAACACAGAACGATTATTCGCAATTTTTAAAGCTACCTGCAGCATGAGAGTAGATTTTCCTATGCCTGGGTCACCACCCAGCAGCACGATCGATCCAGGAACTATGCCGCCTCCCAACACACGGGGGAATTCAGTCATATCCAACAACCAGCGTTCTTCTGAATCACTGGTTATTTCGTCTAATTTGAGTGGTTTAGAGCTGGTTGGAGAAAACAATATTTTGGTGTTCTTTTTCTGTGGAGACATAATTACTTCTTCAACCATCGTATCCCACCCCCCGCAGGAAGGGCAGCGCCCAAGTGGACGAATAGATGCCCGTCCACATTCTTGGCAAACATATTGTGTATGCAACTTTGCCATAATGATTCCCTTTAATAATATTAAACCTTTTTTTGTTTTTCGGCTTAATAACTAAATACTTATAATGAAGGGGTGCCCTGCTTATATGTTACTAGGAATCTTATAATCCTATACTCAATGGTTCTTCCTGTTCAGATTCCTTTTCTAGAATACTGGTGATAATAAATCCGCCATCACTATCAACATCAATCCAAATATGATCACCATTATTAATGTTTTTAGCAAGTAGATCATCAGATAACTGATCCTCAATTTCAACTTGGATCACTCTTCTCAAAGGACGCGCGCCCATTTCCGGATCATATCCCTTCTCCGCTAATTTTTCTAGTGCTGTGTCTGTAATAGATAAGATGATCTGGCGATCCTTGAGCCGTTCAGCAACTTTTTCTAATTCTATAGTCGCAATTTGACGAATATGGTCTCGATTGAGCGCGTGGAAAACGATCACACTGTCCATTCGATTGATAAATTCTGGACGGAAAGTTTTCTTCAGTGATTCCATTAACTTTTTACGCATCTCCTCATAAATAAATTTTTCGTCTTCTGATTCATCACGTGCTAACTTGAACCCAAAACCACCTTCGCGTTTAATCATATCAGCGCCAATATTGGATGTCATTACAATGATGGCATTGCTAAAATCTACCTTACCTCCTTTGGCATCGGTCAATTGCCCCTCTTCCATTATCTGCAGGAGAATATTATGTGCTTCAGGATGTGCTTTTTCTACTTCATCAAACACTACGATCGAATATGGTTTACGCCGAATTGCTTCCGTTAATTGGCCGGCATCATCATATCCAATATAGCCTGGAGGGGCGCCAACCAGTCGGCTGACGGAATGGCGCTCCATGAATTCTGACATATCCAGTTGAATAAGCGAATCTTCACTTCCAAACAGGAAGCGTGCAAGGGCCTTGGTTAATTCAGTCTTTCCAACACCCGTCGGACCCAGAAACATAAATGATCCAATCGGACGTTTGGGATCTTTTAGCCCTGCGCGGCCGCGCCGAACCGCTTTGGAAATGCGTTCAACAGCCTCTTCCTGTCCAACAATTTGCTCGCTGATTTTGGATTCCATATTTAGAAGTCGGATTGATTCTTCAGTGGCTAATTGCATCAATGGCACACCTGTCCACATTGAAACCAATTCTGCTATATCATCAGGAGATACCACCGGGCTTGTATCACGATCCCATTCATCACGAATCTTTTCAAGCTTTTTTTCTAGTTTGCCAACCTCAGCTTTTAATGTTTCGGCTTCATCGGGTTTGTTTTGTTCCAACGCCTCATTTAATTTTTTCCGTTTATTTCGCAATTCTGTTATTACCTTCTTGCTGATTTTTGCAGTATCACTTTTATACATACGTACGCGTGATGCAGTTTCATCAACGAGGTCAATAGCTTTGTCTGGGAGAAAACGGTTAGAAATATAGCGCGCTGATAAATCTACAGCGGCTGCTAATGCATCATCAGATATAACTAATCGGTGATGATCTTCATAATTCTTGCGAACACCACGCAGTATCTCAAGCGCTTCCTGCTTAGATGGTTCTTCAACCAAGATGGGTTGAAAACGGCGTTCTAGAGCGGCATCACTCTCAATGCTTTTGCGATACTCGTTGATTGTTGTCGCACCAATCACCTGCAATTCCCCGCGAGAAAGTGCCGGCTTGAGGATGTTTGCTGCGTCAACAGAAGAGCCAGCAGACCCAGCCCCAACTAACATGTGTACTTCATCAATAAACAGAATAGCCTCAGATGCAATTAACTCGTCAATAACACGCTTTAATCGTTCTTCAAACTGCCCCCGGTACATGGTTCCCGCAACAAGTGAACCAACATCCAGGCGCAGCACGCGCTTATCTAAAAGCGGGGTAGGGACATCACCTTCAATAATCCGCGTAGCTAATCCTTCAACAATGGCTGTTTTTCCAACTCCTGGTTCACCGATCAAAGCAGGATTATTCTTTTTACGACGGGCCAATATCTGAATGACCCGTTCTATCTCTTTTTCACGGCCTATCACCGGGTCTAATTTTCCGTCTTCAGCATAACCGGTTAAATCAACTGCAAGCTGATCAACCAGTGGGGTTTTATCTTCTTTCTTCTTCGCCTTACTTTTAGATGATCCCTTGCGAACACGGGAAAGTGATTGTTTGTTCTCGTTCAACACACGCTTTACTTGCCGCTGAATCTGAGCAGGTGTAATTCCTAATTTGGACATCACGTCTTTTGCTAAACCCAACTTTGATTCCACCAATGCCAGCAGCAAATGCTCTGTTGAAATATATTTACTGTTGACTTTTTTAGCTTCTTCAATAGCCAAATCAAGCACTTTTTGTGCGTCCAGGGAAAGATCAATTTTTTCAGCACGCTTGCTTCCCATTCCATCCAAACGCAGTACCATTTCACGCGCGCGTCCAATCTCAACCCCCAATTCACGCAATACACGTCCAGCTACCCCTGCGTCTTCCTGCAACAAAGCAAGAAATAAATGTTCAGATCCAATAGCAGGCTGCTGCATCCGCTCTGCCTCTAAATGCGCCAAGCTCAAAACACGTCGAGCACTTTGCGTAAATTTCTCTAAACCAGACAATTCAAAAACCTCCGTTAAAGTGATTCAATAAATCGACCATACTCAATTTTGATTTTACCAAATAACAAGAGAAAAACAGATGCCATAAGGTTTTATATGGGATGTTAATATGAGGAAAAAATGTCTAAAAAGGAATGATGTAAAAACACGATTAGTCTTCACGAAAAGGCAAACAATTACCCGAAGGTTCGCCCTTCAAACTCGCCTATCTTGTTTCTCCATTCTGGCGGAACAAGTACTGTTTTCTGGCTGCGGAAATTATATGTAACAGTAATGATCTCCCCTTTAGCCAGCGTCTTTCCGCTATCCACATCTTCGAGAATATATTCGAACATAATGCTCTTATTTCCGATTTTTGCAGTGCGTGTGCCAACGCGCACGTTTTGTCCGAGTACTATCGGTTCAATATATGATACATGTACATCTGCTATGATCACTCTAAGATCTAAAAAAGATTTTCCATCGAACAGTCCCAAGTGCTGTAAATATTCTAGGCGTGCTTGCTCAATATATGTAAGGAAACGTGTGTGGTTTACGTGCCATTGCGCATCAAGGTCACTATAGCGCACTTTTATTGGAATAAAGAATGTATATCCTGTCATTCGGTGATTATACATTATGGGTAAAATCTATACAGACACTTGCCAGATAGGGTATTTTTGTATACACTTAATTCTGGACTATTTTTAGCCAATTTATCCAACGAAAATGAGGGATCATGCAAATCACACGCCAAGCTGATTATGCCCTGCGAGCAATAATTTTTCTTTCGCGCTTAGAGGAAAACGAGATTGCGGCCACCAGCCTGATTGCCGAAGATCAAAAAATTCCCCCATCATTTTTAGCAAAAATCATCTCTCAGCTTTCCCTAGCCGGGCTGATTAACACATCTCGAGGGGCCCGAGGAGGAGTTTCCTTAGCAAAAACAACTAATGAGATTTCCGTCTTGGATGTGGTCGAAGCCATAGACGGGCCTATTTTCCTAAATGAGTGCACAAAGAGTTCAAGCTCATGCCCTTTCCTTGATTCCTGTCCATTGTTAGAAGTTTGGCGTGAAGCACGCGCCGACCTTATTGATAAACTTTCCAGCACCACATTTACCCACCATAACACAACGTCTGTCCAGACAAAATAATTTTTCTAAATAGGTTAATTGGGTCTTAAAATATCAACAGATAAACCGTTTTGCTTTTATCAGAATAAACATTATCTAATTTTTCGTTTACAGAACCCCATAATTCGGTGTTTTTCAGCTGACGGACATCATCTTCAGACAACAGAGCATGAGAAAAATCCTGGTTCATAAGGTCAGCGCCTAATTCTTTTTGACCATATCCCAGAAATACGTTTTCCCTGCTGATGCGGGCATCGAAAAAGAAATTATACATACCAGTAATATCATTGGGGTCTTTGCTGAGCATGTCCTGGCTTGTTTTCAAATCAGCCGACACATACAGCCAGTCATCACCCGTAATCTCTAATTTGTTTTTAAAGATCTCAAACGGGTAAAAGATTGTTTCATAACGTTCTTTAATCTTTGGGAAGGTTACAAAATATTTATAGTTCATTAACAATGGTGAAAACAATAATGATCCAATGCAAAACAACTGCACAATCGTATGCTTCCATCCCGTCCGTTTTTCCCAAATTAACGCGGCTAGCAAGATAGATATGAGAATTGGGTAATAGACCGCATCCAGAAGACGCGTACATTCAAAAGAGTATTTTCTTGCTGTTTCCAACCAATATGAGCGCATAATTAGGATAAGTGCTGCTGATAAAACAATTGACCCAATAAACCAAATCCAATCGCGCTTTTTTTTAGGCCATTTAAAACGAAGAGCCTGTGGTGCAAGAATAGCAATCACGGGTAATGCAGGAAAATAGAAGCGCTCTATGAATCCCCACGGAATCTTAAACATATTCCAGCTGAGAAAGGCGATAAACAACAACGGATAAATCCAAATAATTCGGATATCATCCTCAGCAGTTCTTTGTAATTTCATCCCACTTAACAGAAAGAGAAGAAAGGGGAGAAGGAGTTCATCAAGTAAATAGATCTTATACCAGCTTGAAGGTCCATTGAAAAATACTGGTCCAAAATCATAGTTAGTAAAAATTGCATTGAACGTTGATGGGGCGATCGCAAAAAAAGGTTTGCCCAGAAAAACCGTATCGAGAACTATGAATATCCCGATTCCTGCCGCTATTCCAAACAAGAATTGACGGATCAAATCCACCAAGTCTTTATAGGCTGATTTTCCTTTAATTTTTTCCTTGAAATATCCAAACAATAAAATATTTATAAAAACTGTTGTCTCTTTTGTCTTTAAGCATAGAAATGCAAGCATTCCTAATATAAAAAGAGCTTGTTTTTGCTTTTCCGGATTCTTTACCCCCCATAAATAGATTGTTAGATATAGGGCAATCATTGCCATTGCCGTGATATCAACAGCAGGTTCACCCGAGTATTCTATTAGTAACGGGAAGGAAAAAAAGAACGCGATTGCTAGCAAGCCATGCAAAACTGTGCTTTTACGAGTTAATTCTCTCGCGTTGAGATACACAAGAGCCGTTGTAAGGGAAATGAGGAACCCCCAAAAAACGCGTACTCCGGCTAATGGCGTTGGAAAAATTGAGATAAATAATTTTTGAAGGTATATATGAAAATATCGATTACCATAACTGGGCTCCGAAATATTTCTTAGCCCTATATCTATATACATCATCTCATCCGAGAATATTGGCCCGCCAGCCAATAACGCAAAGGCAACCCACAATAACCCAAAAACAATAATCACCAACCACTTTTCATGCCGAGAAATATGCATCGAAAACTCCCATTACTTTTCTTTATAATAATTCAAACAAGACCGAACTCGGTCTCCGAGTATAATAGCTGAGATTATTATAACTATAAACCAAATGCTCATTCACTCGGCATCTCAATTGCTCACGCTTGCCGGCCAACCACAATCTGGCAGCCAACTAGGCCATTTAGGCATTATTCCCAATGGGGCTGTCCTCATCCGTGATGAAAAGATCACTGATGTTGGCGAGACCGACGAAATGGCAGAGAAATATCCCGGAGAAAAACAACTAAGCGCCAATAATTGTGTGGTCATGCCAGGGCTGATCGACCCTCATACTCACCTGGTGTGGGCAGGAGATAGAGCAGCTGAGTTCGAAATGCGGTTGGAGGGAAAGAGCTACATGGAAATCATGGCTGCCGGTGGAGGGATTCAATCGACAGTAAATGCGACGCGGTCTGCCAGCTATAGTTCTCTGTTTGCACAATCTGAACAGCACGCATTAGATATGTTCTATCAAGGGACAACCACAGCAGAGGCGAAGAGCGGCTATGGATTAGAAATATCTACAGAACTTAAACAGATAGAAGTGCTTTTAAACCTCAACAAAAAAGGCCCTTTAGAAATTTTTCCAACCTTTCTGGGCGCGCATGCTGTTCCAAATGAATACAAAAGCCGCCCAGATATTTACGTTAGCTTAGTGTGTGATGACATGCTCCCTACCTTGAAGAATTGGTGGGCAAAAAACACTCACGAACGCCCCCTCCCTTTTGTGGATGTCTTCTGTGAAAAAGGCGCTTTCAATCTTGCACAAACACGCCGGATTCTGGAATCCGCCAAGCAGTTAGGTTTCCCTTTGAAAATCCACGCTGATGAATTTGAAAATTTAGGCGGTGCAGCACTAGCCGCAAAATTAGATGCGGTTTCTGCAGATCATCTGGTGAAAACATCAACGAAAGACATTAATGCGTTAGCAACGAGCAACACTATCGCTGTATCGCTTCCCTGCACTCCTTTCGGATTAGCTGAATGTGAGTATTCACCAGCAAAAGCGATGATCGAAGCAGGGTGCGTTTTCGCACTTGCATCTGATTTAAATCCAGGAACTGCCTGGTGCGGGAACATGCAGTTTACAATGGCCTTAGCATGCCGTTTTATGGGGCTAACACCAGCGCAGTCGATTGCCGCATCAACGATCAATGCCGCGGCTGCCATTGGCCAGCACGAAAATATTGGTTCTATTGAACCTGGAAAACAAGCTGATTTGATTATCTTGTCTGTTAATGATTACAGGCAGATACCTTATCGGTTTGGCACCAATCTGGTTGCAACAATTATTAAGAAAGGAAATAAATACGCTTTGAGAAGCTTATGTTAACTTTAGAAAAAGCACGCGCATGGTATCCAAGTTATGACGCCGTGCATGGATTTGATCATATTGAACGAGTTTATCAGCTTTGCAAAAAAATCGGCCCTCTTGAAGGAACCGACATGAAAATTCTGCTAGCCGCCGCGCTTCTTCACGATGCAAGAGGCAGCCATCCCGGCGAGGGAAATCGCAACGACCATCATCTGCGTTCTGCAGAATTTGCTGAAATTATTCTTCTCAAAGAAGGTTGGGCACCAAGCAAGATCTGCGCTGTCCAGCACTGCATTCGCGCACATCGATTCCGAGAAGACCAGCAGCCACAAACCATTGAGGCAAAAGTTCTGTTTGACGCTGACAAATTGGATGTAATTGGCGCAATTGGTGTCACACGCGCATTAGCATTTGCTTTTCAGGTAAAACAACCAGCTTTCGCTGATCCTTCAAAAGAATTCATGGAATCCGGGAAAAAAGAGGCGGGGGAACCCCACAGCGCGTATCATGAATATGTGTTCAAACTTAAAAAAATAAGCGGGGTTCTTCTTACAGAAACCGCGAAGAAAATCGCAGAGCGCCGCCAGATATATCTAAATGGGTTCTTTGAAGAACTTGCGGATGAAATGAAAAATACAAAATAAGGAATTAAGGAGCCGAATTGCAAAAAATGGAACCCACTCAAGAATTCATCATCAACCTCGCAAAAGGCGCGGGGGAAATCCTACGCGCTAGTTACGGGAAAGAACACAGCATTAAGTATAAAGGTCCTATTGATATGGTCACGGAAATCGATGGCGAAGCAGAAGATTTTATCGTCCAGAGGATCAGAGAAGCTTTTCCAGATCATTCGATCATCGCTGAAGAGAGTGGAAAACTTGGTGGGAATAAGAAGAATCGCTGGTTCATTGATCCTCTTGATGGTACATCTAACTACGCAAAGGGGCTGCCGATTTTTTCGGTCTCGATTGCTTACGCCGAAGAGGGTAACATGCGGTTAGCCTGTGTATATGATCCGCTGCGGGATGAGTGCTTTTATGCTGAAAAAGGAAGTGGATCATGGCTCAACGGAAAAGCGATTCGCGTCAGCACCACAAAGGAATTACTAAATGCCATGTTGGTCACTGGATTCCCGTATGACATCCATAAAAAAAACAACAACTTGGACCATTTTGCAACTATCGTTCGTGAAGTTCATACTGTTCGCAGGTTAGGATCTGCGGCACTTGACCTGGTATATGTCGCCGCAGGGAGATTAGATGGCTATTGGGAAATTGATATCAGTTCATGGGATATCGCCGCCGGAACTCTAATTGTCGAAGAGGCAGGTGGTGTAGTAACCACTATTCACGGAGACCCAAATTACATGCGTCCACCCTATGACATAATTGCATCAAATGGCAATTTACATGATAAATTGATGCCCTTCTTCGAGCATGCTCCATAAGAATAAAAGAAGCGTTGGTATTCAGCTAAAGTATAATGAGTTTTTGTTCTTTAGATAATTAATATTAAACACAAACATCTTTTTATATAGCAAAGGGAAATAAATGACAAAAGACAGCAAGCCGCATGAACAATCCCGATGGAGTTTGAATGACTTGTTTCCCTCTTATGATTCAAAAAAACTTGAACTTGCGTTTTCCTCTCTGGAAGAATTAGTCACAAGATTTGAATCCCACCGAGATGAACTTAAAGACACCCTCCCTTCTGAAATATTTATAAAAATTATCCGGGAATTGGAAGAGATCACAAAACTAGTTCAGCGCATAGGGGGTTTTGCTGAACTTTGGTTCACCGAGGACACACAAAACCAATCTGCCCAAGCAATGGTGGCAAAAATTGAGCAACTGTCAGCAGAAGTATCTAACCGAGTACTTTTCTTCAGCATCTGGTGGAAATCCCTAGACAAAAATACCGCGGTGAATTTGATGAAAGGTACCGGTGATTACCTTTATTGGTTGGAAGAAATGCGACATTTTAAACCATACACACTCACCGAGCCCGAAGAAAAGATTGTCAACATTAAAGATGTGACTGGGAGCAATGCCCTCATCAATTTATATGACGCTTTCACTAACCGCTATACATATACTATCAACGTTGACGGAGAAGACAGAGAGCTTACTCGCGGTGAATTAATGACATTTGTGCGTATGCCTGATGCCGATCTGCGGGCACGCGCTTACCAGGAATTGTACCGAGTATATAGCAAGGATGGCCCTATTCTTGGGCAGATGTATCAAACCCGGGTTCGGGACTGGCGAAACGAATTGATAAACCTGCGCGGCTATAAGACGCCGATTTCCGCGCGCAACCTTCACAACGATATCCCTGATGCTGTTATAGACACCCTTCTTGATGTTTGCCAGAAAAACGCCGGCGTTTTTCAGCGTTTCTTTGCCCTAAAAGCCCGTTTATTAGGTGTGGAGAAGCTTCGCAGATATGACGTCTACGCTCCTGTTACACAGTCCAATAAAGAGTATCCGTTTGAGATGGCAACAGAGATTGTCCTGGATTCCTTCGAGCAATTTGATCCACGCTTCGCCCAGATGGCCCTGCGTATTATGAATGAAAACCACATGGACAGCCAGGTGCGTAAGGGCAAACGATCCGGCGCATTTTGCGCTACCATTAACCCGGAATTAACTCCGTGGGTACTGGTTAATTATCAAGGCCATTCGGACGATGTGGCAACTTTAGCACACGAGCTTGGACACGCGATCCACTCAATGCTGGCCAGCGAGCACAGCATTTTCACTCAACACGCTTGCTTACCCTTAGCCGAAACAGCTTCAACCTTTGGAGAAATGATGCTGGTTGACCGATTATTAGAAAAAGAAAAAGACGCAGGGGCCAGACGTGATTTACTTTTCAAGCAAGTAGACGACTCATATGCTACCATCATGCGCCAAGCTTTCTTCGCAGTATTTGAAAAAACCGCACACAAGATGACCAGCGAAGGTGCTTCTGTGAACGAGCTTTCTGAAGCATATTTTGATAATCTACAAACTCAATTCGGGAATGCTTTGGAAATCGGAGAAGAATTTAAGTGGGAGTGGGTGTCTATTCCACATATTTATCATGTCCCATTCTATGTTTATGCGTATGCGTTTGGGAAACTTCTGGTACTTTCGCTTTATAAGCAATACAAAGAGGAGGGCGAGTCCTTCAAACCCAGATATATCAACATCTTATCCACAGGCGGATCAAGGGCACCCATGGATGTGCTTTCAGAATCAGGAATTGACATCCGCCATGAGTCCTTCTGGCAGGGCGGCTTTGATGTAGTGGAGGGCTTGGTTAGACAGCTGGAAGAATTGTCTTAGCCTAATGCGCTTTTTTAAACTGGTAACAGCTCGCTATATTAACGAGCTGTTTTTACGTTCAATTGGCTTTATTCTTCTTCAATATTTTTCTCTTCGAGTTCTATGTTAGCTGGTTCTTTTTTATCCTTAGCTTGATAATCAAGCATCTGCATCTGGCGTGCAATCACTTTTGTAAAATATTTAACTTCTCCGTCTTTTTCATAGCGATCCGTGCGTACGCGCCCCTCAAGGAAAACCAACCGCCCTTTCTTAAGATACTCAAGGCAAATCTCCCCTAAGCGCCCCCAGGCTTCAACATTGAACCAATCAATCTCTTTATGAACAACTCCGTCGCTACCTCTCCATTGCCGATCAACTGCAATTGTGAAAACAGCAAGTTTTGTGCCCTTCTTGGTTGTTTTTTCAAGCGGATCTTTTCCTAATCTACCAATGATTTGTACACGATTTAGACTTGGCATTGTTCCCTCTCTTTTCTTAATAAGTAAATATGATATATTTTAGTTTAGTTAGATTTTTCGGAAAGTCAAGCAAAGGTTACTGCGGTGGAGGGTTAATGTACGTTGCGATTGAAGGGGTGATCGGGGTTGGAAAAACAAGCTTGGCCAGGTTGTTACAAATTCCCTTTGAGTCCAATGCTCTGCTAGAGGTATTTGAAGAAAATCCTTTTTTGTCAAAATTCTATGAAGATCGGGCACGTTACGCCT
This sequence comes from uncultured Pelolinea sp., assembly GCA_965195205.1. Classification (GTDB taxonomy): domain Bacteria; phylum Chloroflexota; class Anaerolineae; order Anaerolineales; family Anaerolineaceae; genus Pelolinea. The sequence goes on from CBDAFG010000013.1 coordinate 19,779, forward strand.
TTCAAACCCAGATGTTTTTTTTATTAAGTCGCTATTATCAACAGCGGCGCAGTGTTCCAAAGCTGATGGCGGAGGAAAAGAAAGTCCTGATTAGCGATTATACGTTTGACAAGGATGCGCTATTTGCCAAAATCACGCTGGATGGTGACGAACTTGAGATGTATGAGCAGTTACACACTGTGCTATCTGAAAAAATACCCTCCCCGGACCTGATTGTATATCTGCGGGCAACAACTGATGTCCTTATGCACCGTATCACATTACGCGACCGTTCCTTTGAGCGTTCAATGGAACGCGACTACATAGACCTGGTAAATACTACCTACGATGAGTTTTTCCTGCGAACAGAAAACAAAAAAAGGGTTCTTATAATAGATTCAAATGAGCTGGATTTTGTTCACAATGAAGACGATCTCCATTGGATCGAGAACCGCATCCGTCAACGGATGAATATGCCGCCATTTCAACCAGAACTCCCAATCATCGGAAAAGATGAATCTAAATGAAATAACAGTGTAAAATTTAGAAAGTACAAAGACAAACAACATATGCGCATCACACGAGACCTACTTTTAGACACAGCAAAAGATACTGTAAAAAGAAGGGTTTTTAACAGTAACGATATTGTGTGCGCCTATTTAACTGGGTCTATCACCCGTGAAGACCCATTAGTCGGTGGAACAACCGACATAGATCTTATTTATGTTCATTCTCTCGAAGTCCCACATCAAAGAGAGATCGTTCCCGTCACGGATGATTTTCACCTTGACATTGCTCACTTTTCGCAATCCTTTTTCAGCCAACCACGAAAGCTTCGTTCAGACGCGTGGGCAGGATCGTTCTTGTGTCACTACCCGATCGTGCTTCACGACACTAATCACTGGTTTGATTACGTGCGATCGGGCGTTTTTGCTCATTTCTTTCAACCAATAAACACCATCCTGCGGGTAAAACCATTTATTGAATCAGCGCGAAAGGGTTGGATAGTTCTTCTTAACGAGCAAAATAATAATGCACAGGATTTTTTACACCCTTATCTAAAAATCATCAAAAACGCGGCAAACGCCGTCGCCTGCTTAACGTCTGTTCCGCTTACAGACCGCCGCTTTTTAATTGACTTTCCACATTCCGCTCAAGGAATCAATATGCCCGGGTTGGTAGGTGGACTTGTTGACCTTATCATGCCCATAGACTCAATAGAGCCTGATTGGGATATTTGGATGGAAAATTGGAATACTGCGTTTTCCTCACTTCAACAAATAGACAATCGACCGCTTTCCTACTCAATTTGCCGGCGCTCATATTACGAAAAAGCTATACTAGGATTAAAAGACGAGAACAACCAGGCAGCAGTGTGGCTGCTGCTTTGGACATGGTCACTAATGGCCTCCCGTTTAGCAAGAAATAATTCCAGCCAGAAGGGGTACGAAGATTTACTTTCCCAATTGATGCTTGACGCTGATAGTTTTTCTGAAAGATTAACCGGATTGGACAAGTTTTTAGACGCCGTCGAAGAATCAATTGAAGGGTGGCAAGCAGCAGCGGGAATTTAGTTTATCCACATATGCTGTGGATATGTGTTGTGGATAACTTGCTAAAAGCTGTGGATAACTTCACCGTAATGTGGATAAACTGGAAAGCATTTTCTAAAAAAACGGAAATAAACCTTGATAGAGGATAGAAAGTACTATCATCGATTTTTTTATCCGCTTTTATTCCTGTTTTTCCACAATTAACAACCTTTATACTTTTCTTAATATTAGGAAGATGTGGGAAAAGGAATTAGAAAGTACCTCTATATAGGGCGGTTTTCAATATTCCGACAACTTTATCCACATTTGCACACCCCCTACTACTATTACTATATCCTTATAAATAACTAATTTGTGGATAATTCATACTTGTATCCCTCTATATAATTTTGTAAAATGCTTATACAGGTTATTAAATTGCGGCCAACAAATAATCTATATGACAATAATGTTGGCAGGAGGGAAACAATGGATGTTATCAGAGTAAAAGCCATTTCCCGCACGGCAGCAGTTGCAGGAGCCATCGCAGGGATTTTCAGGGACATGAAACATGCTGAAGTTCAGGCGATTGGTGCAGGCGCAGTTAATCAAGCGGTTAAGGCAATGGTATTAGCTAAAAATTTTCTTGCCCAGGATGGGATCGAGGTTGTTTTTACTCCAGAATTTGTCAATGTGGAAATTGAAGGAAAAGTTCGCACGGCGATCAGATTTGTTATAGATATCAAATAGGATACTTGCATTACCTCGAAGATGGATGTTTTATGGGGAGTATTCTTCTGGCAAGAAGACAACTTCTTCTTTTCCTGAAATCTTTTCGTCAACTTTTCTTACAATAAGGTCCAAATGATCAGGCATGGAAACAAAATCCAGGTTGTCTGTAGGGATAGTTAACACAGGGCATAATGAAAAATTTGAGATCCATGCTTCATATGCCTGATTTAATTGATCGAGATAATCCGATTTGATTGTCTTCTCAAAATCGCGGCCTCTTTTTATTATTCTTCCAGAAAGAGTGCTTACTGATGCCCTCAGATATATCATTAGGTCTGGAGTAGGCAGAAAGCTTACCAAAGAATGATACAGCGCTTCATACGTTTCATGATCTCTCTGATTCATGATGCCTTTGGTGAATAGATTACGGGCGAAAATTTCGGCGTCTTCGTATAAGCTGCGGTCAAGAATTACAGAAGATTGACAGTCTGCCAGTTCTCTATAAACCCGCAGCCGATGGCTAAGGAAGAAAATTTGGGAATGAAAACCCCATGCTTTCATATCCTCGTAAAAGTCCGCCAAGTAGGGATTGTTAGCTACCGGTTCGAAGAACGGTTTCCACCCGAGCCGATTGCTCAGCATTTGAACTAATGAAGATTTGCCGGCGCCTATATTGCCTGCTATTGTGATAAATTTTTTCATGTTTATTGTTTTCTATTCACATTAATTTATTATAGTATTTCTTTTAATTTAAATAAAAAAGAGCCATTTGTTTGGGCTCTTTTTTTGAGTAACTTAAATATTATTCTACTTTAGAGATGGCATCTACGGGGCAAACTTCCACGCAGGCTGCGTGGTCTTTGCACTTTTCAGGATCAATTACGTAGATTTCGTCACCCATTGCGATGGCGTTTTCTGGACATTCTACTTCACAGGAACCGCAAACAATGCATTCGTCGGAAATTATATAGGTCATCGATTTATATCCTTTCAACAATTATTTATTTCTAGCAAAAAAGGATAGCACAGAATATTCTTTTTTACAACGACAAAAATCATGACGATGGAACACAAGAAGGGAACTTCCGACTTTCTGTCCTTGACAAGGCATATAAGCGATTCTATAATATCTGCGCTTTCCTCGATAGCTCAATTGGCAGAGCAAGCGGCTGTTAACCGCTAGGTTTCTGGTTCGAGTCCAGATCGAGGAGCTTTTTACTTAAAAGCGTATTTTTCTATTCAAGAAATTCATTGACGATTTCTTGCCTTTTTCCAGGCTAATAATTCTAAAAATTTTTATTCTCCTTATTCAGACTATAATTAACATAATGATTTGGGGCTGTACCGCGTCAGAGTTAGTGGGACACAATAGTGGGAATAAGTTACTTCTCTGGTGCTTTCTCGATCTTGATAATCCATACTTGTAGTTACATCCTGTTCGCTAGTGATATAAAACTCTCTTGCCAGCTGGGAAAGAATTTATATGAGGAATAATTGATCATACACGCACTTAATAAATCATAAAATAAACATCTAATTACCTTTTCTACTCTTTTTACTTCGTATATTTTTTGAATTAGAGTAAGATTCATTTAATAATTTGAGGCGAAATTCAAACTATATCCCTATGAAGTTACATTGGAATGCACTAATTTGATTGAAATAAATACATAGCAGAATGGATGACTTATCAAATAGGATGCAAGAATCAAAGGAGAATCCAATGATCGATAATGAACAATCATCAATTGAATTGAGCATCGTTCTACCTTGCAGAAATGAAGAAAGAACAGTAGGAATATGTGTAGAGAAAGCCAAAACTTTCCTGACTGAAAATCAAATAAAAGGTGAAGTCATCGTTTCAGATAATGGAAGCACTGATAATTCAGCTAATATTGCTCATGCCAACGGGGCAAAAGTAATCTACGTTAAAGATAAGGGATATGGAAAAGCATTAAGGGAAGGGTTTAGTGCAGCCAATGGCAAATATATCATTATGGCTGATTCAGATGATAGTTATGATCTTTCCAATCTGATGATTTTTATAGAAAAATTGCGAGAAGGATATGATCTTGTAATGGGGAATCGATTCAAGGGTGGGATACAAAAAGGGGCTATGCCCTGGCACCACAAATATATTGGAAATCCCATTTTATCCTTCATTGGCAAATTATTCTTCAATAGCCCAGTAAATGATTTTCATTGTGGATTACGCGGATTTTCCAAAGAAGCCCTTCTTCGCATGGATTTGCGGACATCCGGGATGGAACTGGCCAGTGAAATAGTAGTAAAATCTGCTCTCTATCAAATGAAAGTTTGTGAAGTGCCAACTACTCTTTCCCCTGATGGAAGAGACACAGCTCCTCATTTACGAAGTTTCAGAGATGGTTGGCGGCACCTGCGATTTTTACTAATTTTTAGTCCAAGATGGCTCTTCTTTTATCCAGGACTATTCCTCTTTTCAGTTGGAGGTATATTCAGTGTTGCATTATTCTTTGGGCCAGTAGATATCGGTATTCGTTTAATTGATTTTCATAGTTTCATACTATCTGGAACAATAATGTTTTTAGGTATTTCAATGTTATCTTTTTCAGCAATCACTCGAGTATATGCTCAAAAATCAAAATTAATACCAGGGCAATCAGGTATTTTTTCCTTAACGAAATATCTCAACTTAGAACGCGGGCTCAGCATTGGGTTCTTTTTTTTGCTGGCAGGAATGATAGTAATCAGCAGAGCTGTAATTCTCTCGCGAGATCCCGGGTTTTCTACTATTGGCTATGATCAAAGCATCCGGCTTGTGTTTGGTGGAAGTCTTTCAATCCTAACAGGAGGACAAATTATATCCACTAGTTTTGTGCTCAGTATGCTAGGGATGAATGTATATGATTAACCAATCGATTTATGCTTCCTCAATGAAAATTTGCTAATCTAAACACAATATGCACTTCTTTAGAAATAGATTTTTTCGGCTGATATTTGTTTCCCTCCTGGGAATTGGGCTGGCTGTCCTTCTAATCACTCTGCTTATTCAGTTCACAAATTTGGATATTTCTACTTTTTTGGGGATTTTCCTAGAAACCTCGGAGTTCACAATTGTGTCCGTGCTCCTGATGATGGCTATAAACCTATCTGTAGGCGCATTGAAATGGAAACTCGTGATAGAACACCTTCAAGACAAAACTTCAAGAAGACCAAGTTTTATGTTTTATCTTTTTTACACATCTCTGGGTGCATTTTTCGGGTTATTCTTACCTGTGCAAGTTACCACCTTGCTCGTGCGTGGTACTTCATTTCGGGCAGGTTGGGGTAGCATGCGGAAGGGAATGATTACATCTCTTTTTTCCCAAACTCAGGATTTTATTTTGATTGCAATATTTTTAATACCTGGTTTGTTTCTAATAACAGGTAATACATCATTCCCAACTTGGGCCCTTTCTGTTCTTCTTCTTCTGTTTTTTGGGTATGTATTCTTCCATTCTTTTGCAGCAAAAATAGTGAATAACCTTGCAAACATACAAATACAGCCAAAGCCATCAAAATCACAATACCCAAAAATCATTCACAAATTTCAAGAGGTTTTCACCGTGATGAACGACATGAAGTTGTGGGATCGTTCTTTGGTGATTCCACTTTATTGTTTATCATTGCTCCGCTTTTTAAACCTTGCATTGCGCAGCTATATAATTAGCCAAGAGCTTGGGCTTGGGGTTTCACCATTCTTGGTTTTCAGCATGTCCTCTATTGTGCAACTCTCTTTGATAGTCGCAGTCACACCTGGAAATCTTGGTCTATTAGAATGGGGTTGGGTGGGGTTGCTGCGCTTTGTTGGCATTCATTTAACTGAGGCTGCAAATTTTGCCTTGGTATCCAGGATTTTTGGCTATGGAAGCACTATTCTTGTGTTTACTGTTATATTGATAATATTTTTTGGGTTGAAAATCATTACTAAAGACAAGAGAAATCTAGTTTGAGCACAATCCCTTGATTACACATCTCCATACCAAATTGAGAGATCGCGTTCTAATATCTGCTCCAATTTATTAATATCAGGCAAAAACTCATTCATAAGCCAGTAGTAAGTATTCTTATCAAGATGTTCATTTTGGTATGGTTCTTTATCAACGGGTTTTATTGGCATTCTAAATACTGCATCCCCTAGTTTGAAAATTATGCGCTGTAATGAGGGAGGAAGAGCTCGAAAAAACTGATTAAATACGGAATTTTGATTAATAGTTGAGATCAATGAAGTAAACTTGGGAAAAGTGGTGAGGCCAGCTGGATTTGATTTTAAGATTTCTGTTTTGAATGTTGTATCTATATTCAAAAACTTGCAAATCTGATGAAAATGATCTTTGGGAGTTTTAATGAACTCCTCAAAGATTATTACCATCAATTTGTTTCTCTCAAACACTTCAATAAATCGCTCAACTTTATCGCTATATTTGCTTACCCCAACATACATGTATAAGCCAGGGTAGTAATATTTTAGACTGAGTGTTTCCTCAGATACTATTCGATTAGGCTCTACCTCTATAGCTTTTTTGAAAGGTAAGGGATCACGATTATACTTAATGTGTTCATCGAACCATTGTGAATAAGCTCTTTTTGCGGGATTTCGTAGAATGAGAAGAATCCTGACCTGGGATCCTAAAACATCTCTAATACGTTCTGGGCTTTGTGGGTCTGAAAAATAGAATGGAGACGCTTCACCAATTGCTTTTTTCCCATCACAATGCTGAAACAGCTTTTGATATTCACCAATCGTAGTTGCCCAATTTGGCCAACCTGAACCAAAGAAATTTGGTTCTTTAATGATTGACATACTTACTTCAGGATGTTGATCCAACATCCTATAGAGTGATGTCGTTCCAGCCTTTGCTGCTCCTGCGATGATAAAGTTAGGTAGAGGCATTCAGAATTACTCCCATCAACAGCTCGATAAATCTGAAAGGTATAATAAATATTGAACTGCTATACTTTTCCAACTGTGGTGCTTTTTAGCAAATTCCCTGACAGCTGTTCTTCTCACACTTAATTCATTACTATCTCTCAGAATTTGAATAAGCCTTTCTTCGATTTCTTTGATTTCCCTTTGAACAGAGAAGAAAAAACTGTGTTCTTCTTTAGGTGTGTATTGTAGTAAGGAGTTACTTAATAATACAGGAGTTCCACACGACATGCTTTCTAAGACAATTAATGATATCTCTCCAATTGACGGGTGTACCAATATATCTGCGGCCGCATAAACCCTCTGCATATCTTGCATATCTAACTGGGGAAAATAAACAATATTCGGAAAATCCCAGGTAGATGGATCATAATCGTCAGGTCTCCCTACCAAAATCCAATTCCATTCGTTGTGCTTTTTTATTATCGGTATTAATAAATGGCTTCCCTTAATTTCTACGAAACGTCCAGCAAACAAAAGAATTGGTTTTTGATCATCTAAAAAGAACTCGGATCGAATTTTTTTGCGCTTTTCTGAATCAACTGGGTGAAATGCATCCGTATCTACTCCATTACTGATCACTTCACCATCAATGTGATCAGTAATAAACCCCAGAGAATCGTGTTTTTGTTGAGAAACAAAAACTGATTTATCTGCATTAAAATGCATGAAACGAGCAATCAGTTTAATTGCGAATAATTGTAAAAACAATTTTAACTTATTCTTGTAAGGAATGATTTTTGTGTGTTGGGTAATTAAAATAGGCTTCATCAGGATCTTAGCAAGGATAAAAATCTGAATATTGATTGGGTATAGACAATCCTGCAAATGGATAACATCACACCACTTCACGTGTTTGATTAACCTAAAGAGAGTGCCTGGGGCAGGAATGGGGTGAGGAAACCCTAGTTTTTCTTCTGTAATATTCCAGGCTTTAATAGCAATATCATCTTTTTCCTTTTTCCGAAGCGTAGGTTTCACATCAGCTGCCGCCCAACGCACATCATGCCCCTGTAAACGATAATGCTTGACCAGATTATAGGATACAACCTCTACACCACCAATGTGCTCAGGATAAAAATAATTTCCTGCCAACAATATCCTCACCAGAACCTCCTAAATATCTTGTAGTTCCTACAATATCATTATCCCTTCAAATAGATTTCCTTGTACAATGATTATATAATTTCTTTCGAATATTCTCATTCTGAAAAAGAAACCGATGGGCTAATCTATGCAAAATAGATTCAATAAAAGCACTTTTAGAAACGTACTAATAGGGTCATGGGCAGTTTTAATCATTTTCCTATTTATTGCCTATCCCGGAAGGTTAAATTTCATTGTCTTTTCCTCATTGGCTGACTGGCAGCAATTCATTGAAAAGATTAATCAATTAAATTTCTGGAATCTTTTCACCAACACTTCCAGTTCGTTTCTAGGGATTCTTTTTTTTTCAGTATCTTGCCTATTACTTGGTGCTTTCATTCTTAGAAATTTCATTCACCAAAAACCGAAACCAACCAGCAGTATTTTAAGTGTGTTAGCCAATATAGCAACAGCAATCTTGCTTGGACTGCTAATTTTATCAATTACCTTTCAAGTTTTAGCACGGCATAGTTTGCTAAATACAATTAATGTATTCATCATTTTAATTGCCTGTTATCTTTTTGGAATTAAGTTCTTAAAAGAACATTCATTCTCAAATTTAAGAACCAAGGTCAAAAATGAATACCATTTTCTGGAGTTGAAAGAGCGCATCCTCTTTTGGCTTTCTATAACCATAATCATATTTTCTTTATTATTGACCGCAACACGATTAGGATATGATGCAGTTAATAACTATTTTGTTGACGCAAAATTAACCGCATTACATGGAGAGAATGTTTTTGCTAGAGTCAGGCAATTTCCTGTAAGTCAACTTCAAATTAGTGTTTTATACTCAAGCTTGATCCTAACTTTTGGTGACCAGGCCGCACGATTGCTTTCATGGACCAGTGGTTGGATCATAATTGTCTTTAGTTTGGCTTTAGGAGAAAATCTTGGTCTGACTCGCAAAGCAAGGATAATTTTATTAGTATTCTTGGTGTCCACAACCTCTCTAATTGACTTAATGGGAGATGGTAAAACAGATTTACAAAGCCTTGCTTTTATTATGTCGATGCTTTATTGGCTTAGTATTGAATATCAAAAGCCATCTAAATCTGCTCAAATTCTTATCGGGATCATGGCAGGCTTTGCAATGCTCCTTCGGCCTTTCAATATACCACTTGTTGGAGCATTTATTTGTGTTTTTTATCTTTGGTGGTTTTTCAATCAGCGCAAGAAACCTGAACTTTCATTGGTCAAGTATCTTAAATCACTAATACCTATTAGTGCAGGGGTCATTATTCTGGGTACATATTACCTGCTCATAAATTGGGAAGTAACAGGGGATCCATTAGCTTTTTTAAAGATCGCTCAAAATATTACCTCCCAGAACTGGCAATGGGCAATTGATAAAGATAATATTCTTATCATCCGTTTATTTTACCCTTTCATTGTGTCGTTATTTAATTCTCCCCAGATGTTGGGCAGCATCACTCCGCTATTGTTAGCTTTCTTTCCAATTCTACTGATCAAAGAAAACAGACAAAGCATCAAAAATTTCCATCTACTTAAAATTTGGGGAGGAATATCAACTCTTATACTAACTACATGGATATGGAGTTTGTTCACTATCTTTGAAATTCGGTATGTACAATTTCTCTGGATAATAATTTATATTTTCTTCTCCGCATTTTTAACAACACAATTAAAAAGGGGAGAAAATCAATTCTACGATCAATTCTCTTTTCTTCTAATGAGCACCTTACTAATTTTCTCAATATTCCGGATACTGTTTTTCTCAATCCTTGCATATACCCCTCTTGATACCCAGAATCACCCTATCTGTAGTGAAATCTCCATTTGTGAGATTGTTCACGAAACGAACCAAGTAGCAAAACCCGGAGATAGAATCTTAACTCTGAATGCATATATCTATTACTTACAACCCGATTTGTTGTCTTGCTCAACCACACCTGAAGAATATATTTTATTGCAAGATTTGTCTCACAAAAACCCTAATATTTTTTGGGAAGAAGTCTACCGGCAAGGTTATGAATATATCATTTATGAATACAACTTTAGTCAACGTCATCTTGTATTGGGCATGACCCCATCGATTGAAAATATTCCAACATGGATGACACTTGAAACAATATTCAGCAGTTCTACCCAAACCGACTTTGTTTACCGGATCATTACTGATACCCCTCCCCCCCTTGAGCAGAAAAGTTGTGAGCAAACGCCATCTGGTTCCTGGGTCATATATGACTAAATCTTTAGTCGGAGTTGAACCAGATTAGAAAACACCATATAGCAAAGCCGACTACTTTCAATGAAATGGCTTGTACTTTCGTGATTCGGGATTTCTGATTTTCATTTAGATTCTTTGTACCGTGTCAAAGCTTGTGAGACAGAAAAGGACGTAAAACTAAGAGACACAATCCGATCTAAAATTGAGTCTCAAAGGAGTGTGTCATGGTCGAAAAGAAGAGCGTCGAAAAAACTGTACGGGAAATAAACCAGAAGACGCGCAAGAAATACTCAGTCGAAGAAAGATCCGCATTGTCCTCGTGATGTAAGTCCACAGATTTAGGCAGCGACCAGTATTGTGGTCCATCCACCAGTTGTTGAAGACTAGCCGCCCGGGTGATTTAGTGCTTTCTTTTCTCGAATATGCTTAAAAATCCCCGGTAACATTCCAGGGTTTTTTAAGTTGAGTAATATCGTATTTTGTAGTCCTATTGGAATTGTGTTCTAATCCGCTTGGTTTCAATAAGCCATCTTATTGCAAGTACTATATTTGAAATGAGAATACCAACAAAAGGGGACTAATGAAAGGTATAGTTACAGTTCGGTAATATATAATCATATTATTTATTATCTAAGAAACGAATAGTTATGGTTAATCACCCAAATGGAAAACCAGATACGTACTACAAAGGTGCCTTGTTTTTTTCCTTTCTTATCGGGATTGCGTTTCGTACTTATCATTTGTTCATAATTGGGTTTAAAGTTCCCTTTGATTTGGGGGGATTATTTTACCAAATGTCAATTGAAATCATTAAGAACGGATTTTTACTGCCTGTCTCAATTCCATATTATTACCCAGGGGGGTTACCTTTTGCCTATCCGCCTCTGCCTTTTTACATTCAAGCTATCATCATTAAATTGTTTTCTCCAGATATTTTTATTACGATAAACGCTCTTCCCCCGTTTTTTTCGGTATTAAGCCTTTTTGGGTTCTTCTTTTTGGCTCAGAAAGTAATTAAAAATAAAGTCGGGGTTATTGCAGCGGTTTTTACCTTTTCAATAATTCCCATCGCTTTTACTGAGCAAATCGAAGCAATGGGGTTAGCGGAAGCTATAGGAACCCTTTTCCTGATTCTATATACATTTACTCTTTTATGGGCAAGAGACAAGAAACAAAAAGGTCTTTGGATAATCCCCGGAATATTCTTGGGGTTATGTATTATGAGTAGTCCAGGTTCAATTTATGCATCAATACTCATATCTATTCTGTTTTTGGGAATATCAATCGCAAATTTTCTCGCACATAAAGACATCAAATTTCTGATTGGCTGTTTACTTGTTGGAATAGTAGGATTGATTGTCTCATTACCGTATTGGTTTACCGTCATTTCTAATCATGGTATAGGGATATTTATAAATTCGTTTACCGCTCAAAACACAAATTTGTTCAATCGTTTTCTGCTAATTGCCCTTGATTTCAAATTTATTTATGCCTCTCCGTTTTGGAACATATTATTCTTATTTGGACTCTTGTCAGCATTAATTAAAAGGCAATATTTATTAATCCTGTTTTCATTAGTTTTGATGCCAATACCCAGGGAAGTTTGGATTATGTCAATTGCTGCGAGCCTATTGATAGGTATTGGAATTGTTTACTTGCTAGATCTATTACGATTAATCCCAAAAATCAATAACAATTTTATAAAGGTTGCTGTAATATGGACGATGATTTTATTTTTTGTAATTGATTCTAGCTTTAGCTTACTATACTTGATTGATGATGATCCTTATGATATTTCAGCAGTTCAAATTAATGACTTAAAAAACGTTAATAAATCGAATTTGATTCCTTGCGATCAATATGTTATTGTAGTAGGAAATTGGGGGCTAGTTGAGTGGTCTCCCGCAATAATGCAAAGGACAGTAATCAATAATCCTTATGGTTTGGAATGGTTGCCTGATTGCAGTGAAAAAAACTTTCTTTTGACTGAAACCCTGCTTCAAACCGAGGACCCCGACACAATTATGAAAACCATTCAGGAAAATTTCAAAGACATTACCAGGATATACGTCATTGCAAATCAAGATTACCTCAACAAATTAAATTATTCACATAATGGGAATATAGCGGCTTATGAAACACTCCAAGAATATGATGATCTTGGATTGGGATTAATTACCATCCAAGATTGAAAACGAGAGTTGTCTTTTTCAAAGAATTATTAATATGAGTATGTTTCATATCTTAGATTTCAAAAACCCAAAAAGGGCATTCCTCCGAAGTCTACTGCGAGGGGTCTCTTGTACGCACATCTTGTATATTGCGAGACGACAAATTAGATATTCAATAACACTACTTAAAAAAGCTTGGAAAATGTATACCTACAAGAGTAAAAATGCCTTCCGCTGGGTTTCTGGTTCGAGTCCAGATCGAGGAGCTTTTTTATAAAAATCGCATAATTGAACTCAAGTTAATTTTCCTTCCTTGATTTTTTCCAAGTTATAAATTCCAGAAATTCTTTGTAAACTTCAATCAGTTTTTTATCTGAAACATTGCTCTTGAATATTGAATCCATTCGATTCTTCTATTCCTCATCATTTATATTTGATATGAACATGGTCATATCTGAACTTGTTTGGAACTGACATATTTGTGGACTTCACCGGCGGACAATTGGAGGCTATAATGAAAGTGTCTAAACGCGATATACTGGAGATCGTGGCCAGGAATAGGGTCGGTGAATGAAATGACAACATACGAAACTCTTGATGTCTTATTAAACTTATTTAATATTTTGGTTGTAGTTTTCATAGCTTACAAAGGGTATGGGGCTTGGAAGCAACGCCAATCTATGATTGAGAAGCACATGGTGGCGAGGGATCTGTTGAAAAGTGTGCATTTGCTTCGAAGAAAGATCGATTACGTAAGAAACCCATTTATGACATCAGGGGAGTTTTCAGAAGGATCCAAAAATCTCGATGAAGAACAGCTTGCTCAACCAGAAACAAGAAGAGCATTGAGTGAAATTAATGCCTACTATAACAGGTGGAATGGTGTATTAGAAGTAGGGACTGAATTTGAAATACAAAAAGTTGATGCCCAAATTGTTTTGGGAATCAACACTGATAGCTTTTTCAAAGAGTATATGGAGATAATTACTGATGTTAGGTTTGCGCTTCAGTCTTATGGAAGGGGAAAAAATGCAGCTGCTTATGGTCAGGAGCAGCCATTTACCGAGGAAATTACGCGGAATTACATGAAGAATTTAATACAAGGATATTCTAAAATAGATGGAGAAACTGATCCGATCGATGCAAGATTTGAGAAAACAATTAAAAGGATCGAGAAAAACCTTAAACCATATCTTGCTCTGGACGAATAAGAGCCAACCAGTAAGTGTTTTAAGAAAGCGATTAGAAGGATCAAAAGCATAGCCCAAAGATATTTTTAACGGGAGACAGGGGAAATATCCTTTGCTCTTATCCTTCCATATCGCTAAACATTTTGTTTATGATTTTGCTTTTTTCAAGCTAAACATTCCAAAAATTCTTTGTGTTCGTCAGATAGATTTTCGTTTTTAACATTGGTACCGAACATTGAATCGATCCGGATTTTCTTTTCCTCATCATCTATAGTAGAAGACTGCGAGAAGTCTTTCGAAAATGTTCCGAAGTAAAATAAATTATAATGAATAATATTTAAATAGTATATAGGTTTTAACTTATGGCTAACTACGTGCTTAAAGCTGAATCAGGAGGTCGCATAAAATTTTCTTCCGTCGGGTTTCGACTATTGTCTCAGGATTATTTCAAGTGTTTTTTGGATTTCAAAAAACCCAAACATTTTTCTGTTCTCCCCTATTTTCTTTGTTGCCGCGCAATAGAGTTGGCTTTGAAATCAATACACCTTGAGACAAAAAATCAATCTTACCTTAAATCAAATTATAGACATGACCTTATTAAAACATATAAGAATTTACCCAAGGTAAAACAGACTCTATTGGAAGACGAGCTCACACTCTTATCTCAAATTAACGAAATCTACTATAAAAAAGATTTCGAATATATAAATGTTCATGACGTTGCCACAGGTTTTAATAGATTCCCGGATATACACGCTCTTGCTAAGATCGCCAGAAAATTAACAGACTTTTGCAACTAAGAGCGGATCATTGCTCAAGTTAAGGCCATAGCAAATTTATAAATATCATTGGCGAGGTTTCACTCGCGTCAAGTATATGTTGGGATGTAATGATGGGCGAGGCTTTTTATGGATGAAGCAAAACTTCTTAAGGAATTGAGTAAATACTGGTGGGGGGTATTATCTATGGGCATAGTTGTTTATGTGATCGGCCTCCAACGTACATGGATATTTGCGAATTTTGATCCAATAGTATGTACTGTTCTGCAACTCATCGGAACAATTATAATGATTATTGGTTTTTTCATGTTTCGGAAGAAACATAATCACAATTTGAAAAAATGCGCGAAGATAGGATTGTGGATTCTTTTCGTTTTATTATTATTTTTTTGTATACTCGGCATTATTTATAGGTGGGGTAAAAGTAATATCAATAATGGTGATCCAGTCCAACAACCAACGGAAGGGCATATTACTAAAACACCAACCCCTATTTATGAAACAATTCAAGACCTTCCTATATGTATTCCTAAGGACGAAAATTTTCCTTGTAGATACTTGACAACAGGAGAGAATCCAGAAGATATTGCAGATGCCTTCTATTCACACAGAACCGAATTAGCAGGAAGAATAATGGAATTTTATAGAGATGAAAACGGGACAATTCCAGTATTCAAAGAAAACAAAACGATTATTATTCCTGAAGATATTCGGAAACGAGACTTGGAATACTATGAGTTTTACTTTCAACTATTGGATTACCCAATTTCACAATGTCCATATATTATTTCTCCGCCAACTCCATGTTGGTATATATCAAAGGGAGAATCGTATAAAGAATTAGCAAACGGCTACCCTACAATTATTAAGGATTCATGTATTCCAGGGGCTAATAAAACAGAGTGGTCAAAGACAGACTATGGTCTTTTACCTAAAACCATTGAGCCTGGAACGATGATTGTATTACCAGTTTGTCCGTAAGGAAAAAACTATAAAATACCAAAAAGACAAGAATAATATTAATATGCATAAAAACTATTTTGGTTTTCGAACAATTGGCTCTCCATCACCATTGCCTTTTTTGCGCCTTTTTATTGTGCGCTTTCTTTCCACCAGCGGCTTTTCGGTGCCTTTGCGAGGACGACTATAATCTCCTGTTCCTTTTTTTGGTTTTTCTTGACCTGATTTTTTATTCATTTGAGATATCCTTGAGGTGTAAATATGATTAGTAAATATGAGTTAGCTTTAGAAGAGATAAGGAATAATTTTAGATTGCAATGTGAGGGCGTTGATCTATGTAAAGAATCTGCTCGTTCCTCCTTAAATTCAAGTGGATTAATATTAGCATTAATTGGTTTACTTGAAGGGAAAGACAATGGTTTATTCGAATTAGTTGTATATAGTGAATTGTTTTGGGTATGGATAGCAACAATTGTGATTTTTCTTATTATGATTATCGTTTATGTATTTGCTATTAACCCAGTAGGTATGACTGCACCGATAAGATCAACAAAGGAAAGTTTTAAAGATGTGTTTTTTGACCACGATCATGAAAAAGCAGTTAGAAATTTAATAACTGAATACAGGAAAACCATCGATCGAAATAACCCAGCATTACAAAGAGTAAGTTGTTTGGCTAAGTGTACTAATTGGCTTGGCGTAATATCAATATTTTTAGCAGTTGTAACTTACATATCTGGAAGTATTTTTGCATAAGGCACAAAAGCCAATAAAATTTCCGCCGGGTAATTTGGTTCCTTAATAACGTATTCCTACTAGCCTGAAATTGTATCGTGCCAGGTAAAGATTATAATTCACTATTTAAAACATCGAAAAATGTATACGTGTAAGAGGCGAACCTCATTCCGCTAGGTTTCTGGTTCGAGTTCAGATCGAGGAGCTTTTATTATTAATATATAAGCATTTAAGTTTTATAGCAAAGCCCACTTTGCTACGATGCTCCTAATGGGAACTCCGATATCTCGCGCGAGGACACCACATTTTGTCTGAAGGAGAAAAAATATGTTTTTATTTTTCTCGCTCAGCGCTTCATAATTTCCCTGCCCTTTGGCTATGATTACGTCTGCATTATTAAATATCTCAATGAATTCATCACTGCATTGACTGAGAATTGTTCCGGGTGCTCGAGCTCCACAGGATAGCACCTTTGCAACGCGGTCTATCCCAGCCGAAATTGCGTCTTCAATAGTAGCATCATTTAAAATAGGGGCGTCTTTTACAGCGTAGATAACGTGTTTGTCCATTGTTTCGATCAGCAGGCGGTCAAAAACAGTTTCGCCTGCGTTGTCGGCAAGAAAAAGGATGCTCTTTGCATTAGATATTTCATCTCTTAATTCATGAGTATGATCAATAGAATAGGATTGGGCGAGAACACGCTGAATCACCGACGGGAGGTCAAAATCATTACTTATTCCGAAGTCAATAATATTTCCTGCAATGCTCAGCCGAATAGCCGTATCGAAGGGGTTCTCTGCCTTAGAAATTTTCCTTTTCAGCCCGGCGTAAAGAAGCAGGGCGTTTTTCGTGCTCATTTGCTTTAGTTCCATGTAGGGATCTTCACACCCTGTTAAATTCCGGATGAGGTCGTGGATTCTAGCGATGATTTCAGGTGGGCGGGAAGAGGGATCTACTTCTTGCAGCAAGTTCATTACTTCACCTATAACGCTGATTTGCTTTTTCTCTGGTACGCCTGCGCTGCGGCATGCTTGCAGTGTTTGACGAAGGACACATGGGTAGCAATCAAGATATAATTTCATAAGTCACCAGTTTGAGTATACCTAATTTTATTGTGACGGTAAGTCTGTGCTAGAAAGGGCGCCTGTTTTATGTGTTTGGTTTTTCTGTTTAGCATATATGGACAGACGAGAGGATTTTGATACTTGCATACCGAGATAATTATATCGACAAAAAACCCACATATATTTACTTCTACGCTGCGCTCGCATGGATGGGTTAACCTGCTGCTAAATATTCCTGACGAGAAAGCGGAATCATTTTCTCGAGTGGAGCGGCTCTCATCAGGCAATGTTATTAATATCCATGCAGCATCCTTGGGTAGAGAATTTCCGAAGATAATTGTCACTGTAAAGCACGAGAACGCTTTATTACAAGTTGAACATAACGAAATAATCAAACGTGTTCGGTATATGCTGCGCTTAGATGAAAATCTGCAAGGTTTTTATGACCTATGTATGTAAGAAGAAAGGGCGTAAATGGAAGAATTTTACGGAAGGCAGAGGTTATTTACTGAGATCTCCGGAGATTTTTGAGGATCTGGTAAAAGTGATCTGTACGACGAATATTCAATGGGGAGGAACAAAACGAACGGTGAAAGAACTAGTTGACTCTTTTGGAGTTCCTTTTCCAGGAGACCCATCTCTTTTCTCTTTTCCTGCGCCGGAATCGATCTCGTCAATATCTTTGAAAGAATTTAAAGATCGCGTTCGATTAGGTTATCGGGCAGGGTACATTTATGAATTGTCTGCGCGGATAACTAGCGGCGGCCTGAATCTAAATGACCTTATTAACACTTCAACATCTACCGCAGAGGTTAAAAAAAGGCTAATCGAAATTAAGGGGGTCGGTAATTATGCGGCAGCCTCAATGTTGATGTTGTTAGGACGGTATGATCAGATCCCGGTTGATACAGTGTTCCGCAGTTTTATGAAAGTAAAATATTTTAAAAACAAGCAATTTTCTGAGGAGGAGGGACTGAGTATATATGAGGAATGGGGGAGGTGGAAATATTTAGCGCATTGGAACGAAATGCTTGCTTTTTATTATTCAAAGGTAGAAATCGAATAAGTTTCATTGAAAAGTTCATGCAAAAATTGCTATAATAAAGAAGGTTAATTTGTAAGGACATAAGGAAAAAAAGGAGAGGTGAAAAAATGAAAAGGACAAAGATTGTTATTATAGGAATAATCCTCTTATTGGTTATTATTGCATGTGATATTGGGCCCTTATCTATTGATTTTGGCGGTGATGGGGGGGACAGCCAGCCGCAGGCAGCCTCAATTGAAGCTGGGATTGATTCTCCCGTTAATGGGACTTCTCTACCGATGGGTCCGGTTGAGATAGCTTACCATGCGACCAGCACTGAAGGCGTATCCTTTATTGAATTAAGTGTGAATGGAGAAGTGGTCAGTTCAGTTGCCAGCTCGGACTCGAACCAAAAGGTGGTTGCTTTGAAGTATACGTGGCAGCCAAATGTTTCCGGGAGCCATAGCATCAGAGTGCGTGCGCAGAATAGCGCGGGCGCATGGAGTGATTTTTCTACTGCGACGATTAACATTGAGGGTGAACAGCAGGCTCAACAGCCGCAAGATTCGCCTACGGAGCCTGAAGATCCAAAGGAGACAGAGACCCCTTCTCCAACCGCAACACCTGAGGAAATGACAATTCACAATATAGAACATAACCTGGACAAGTTCTATTATGGCGGCGGCACATGTGGAAGCCGTGAAATTACGATATCGGCTGATGTTACGCATCCAGATGACGCATTCGCAGCGATTCTCTTTATACGATTCTGGGATATTGAAGGAGCAGGAACAACAAAATGGGATTCTGGGCGGGCGATGGTGCGAAAATCTGATGGGCACTTCAGTGTTACTTTGTTTTCCGAGAGTATCCCGAATTACAACGTTTATGAATTTGCTGTGGTGAATTATCAAATTGTTGTGCAGAATAAAGCCGGGAACAATCTCGCGCGATCAGAGGTGATCAAGAAATTGGAGCTTGAGCGCTGTCCATAATCAAATAATCATTAAAAACCTGCCTCAAGGCAGGCTTTTTGTGCACTTAGGATAATTGGGCTTGACAAAGGTTGATTTTGTAATAGAATAATACCGACCAGTCGGTCGGTATTATTATGCAAACAAGAAGTAAAAAAACCCGCAGCCAGATTATGGATGCTGCAATCAAAGAGCTTTGCCGCAAAGGATACGATGCCGCAAGCGTATCTGATATTTGCAGGGAAGCGGGAGTTAGCAAAGGGGCGTTTTATCATCATTTTCCTTCTAAGCAGGCATTATTTCTGGCTATTATGCAGGATTGGCTGAGAGGAATCGACACCCAGCTTTTCGCAAAACGCATACCAGAGAAAAGCGTTCCCCAGTCTATTCAAGACATGGGCAGCACACTTGGGGTGATATTCCAGGCGGCGAGCGGGCAAATGCCGATGTTTATGGAGTTCATGGTGCAGGCAAGCCGCGATGAAGAAGTTTGGAAAGCTGTGATAGCGCCGTATCGGCAGTACCAGAAAAGTTTTTCCGGTTTGATCAGCGAAGGAAAAAAAGAAGGATCTTTCAGGGCAGATATAGATGTGGAAGAAGCAGCATGGGTACTAATTTCCCTGGCTGTTGGAATTCTTCTGCAGGGAATTGTTGACCCAGGCGCAGCGGATTGGGAAAAAGTAACAACCAAAGGCGTCCAGATGATTTTAGATGGACTACGAAGGAGAGAGGCATGATCTTAGTAACAGGCGCCGCGGGACATATTGGAAATGTACTGGTTAGAGAACTCTTATCAGAAGGCAAGCGTGTACGCGCTTTGATCCTCCCGGGCGAAGACACCTCTTCTTTGGAAGGGCTTGACATTGAATTCGCAGAGGGAAATGTCCTTGATTCGTTATCCCTGGACCGGGCAATGAAAGGGATTGACACCGTTTTTCATCTTGCGGGCGTGATTTCCATTATGCCGGGACAGAATGATTGGATGTGGAAAGTGAATGTGGTAGGGACAAAAAATATTCTCCGGGCTTCAAAAAATGCAGGTGTCGCCCGTTTAGTGTATACAAGCTCAATTCATGCTCTCAGCCGGGACTGGAAAGGAAAGATTGATGAAAGTGTTCCGTTTGATCCAGACAACCCGGTGGGTGGATATGATCGAACAAAAGCAGCAGCGTCTTTGGCCGTGATTGATGCGGTAAAAGATGGTCTGGATGCCGTGATCGTATGCCCTACAGGTGTGATTGGACCACATGATTACCGTGGATCGGAAATGGGAGAACTGCTGACGGATTGGCTGCGAAGAAAATTACACTTCTTGGTAACGGGAGCCTATGATTTTGTGGACGTACGTGATGTTGCCCGCGGACATATTCTGGCGTGTGAGCACGGTCGGACAGGGGAAGTGTATATTCTATCTGGCCGGCAGATTAAGGTGCTTGAGTTGAAGAAACTGGTTCAGGAGGCTCTTGGCTATCGAATAGTTGCAGTTACCATTCCAATGTGGATAGCTAAGATAGGATCAAAGATCATGCCGTTGTATTATGGCCTGACGAAGAAAACCCCAAAATTTACAGACTATTCTTTAGAAACACTACAGAGCAATTCAAATATAAGTTGTGAAAAAGCCAAGCGAGAGTTAGGATATAATCCACGGGCTTTAGCCGCCACAATTAAAGATACTGTCAGGTGGCTGATACAAAAAAAAGAAAAAGAAGGTGTCCGGTAACCCCGGCTTAAGGTTATATATGTCAATTTCATGGAAGAATAAGACCGCCGTTATAACTGGCGCGTCATCGGGCGTTGGCGCTTCATTTGCAAAGTTTCTAGCTCAAGAGGGACTGCATGTTGTATTAACAGCCCGCCGGGAAGAGCGGTTGAAAGATTTGCAAGCAGGGATAATCGCTCAAGGCGGCAAAGCAGATTATTTCACAGCAGATATAAGTATAGAGAATGAGCGCGAAACACTATTTAAAAAGATCAACGCTGCGATTGGCGAGGTTGATATCTTGATCAACAATGCGGGTTTTGGATGGTATGGATATTATTCTGATATGCCGTGGGAGTTGGTAAAACAGATGGCAGCAGTGAACATGATGGGTGTACTGCACTTGACGAATCAGTTCCTCCCAGGCATGCTTGTGCGAGGGAAAGGGCATATTATTAATATCGGATCAATCGCAGGCGGTTTACCCAATCAAGGTATCGCAGTTTATTCTGCCAGCAAAGCGTTCATAGATGCCTTCACCACGTCACTGTACCGTGAATTGCGGGGTTCTAATGTCCAGGCAAGTGTAATGCGGCTTGGTCCTGTAAAAACCGAGTTTTACGAACGCTCCAGGGAGTTAAAGAATGGCGGAAGCATCCCCGTTGAAAGATTTGCCATTTCAACTAGTCAGGTTGACACAGCATTATGGCGGTTGATAAACAATCCAAAACGAACTGTTTATGTACCTGGGTGGATGGCGGTTTCACGATTTGTTGAAAACACCTTTGGTGGAGCGCTTGATCGAATAGGCCCCATTCTTTTAAAAAAGAGAGATAAACATAAAAAGCAGGGAAGCCAACCCGAACGCATTAATTGATGATCTGCATTGGAAGCATAACGACCCGCATTGTGACAGGAGCTCCCATTTGATCGACAAGTGCGGTATGCAAGAAAAGTGTTTCCGGAGGGGTTAACTCCCTAACCATCCGCAAAGTAACGGTAATATCTGTTTTGTTTTCAACAGAATTTATTTCCAAATCGACTAATTGCGGCTGCACAGAATCTGGCAAATTGCCCATGATCACATCGCTGACACGATTGTCAAGGCGCGCAGTAGAAACAGAATTCCAGGCTAACATCATAAGTGGGATGGCGATGATGAGCACCATGATAGCGGACACTAATACAGAGTGCGAGAGATCCTTGTCTTTTTTGAACTTATTCGGACCGAAACCCAACAAAGCGAAAGTGATGATTGCCGCGAAAGTAATGGCGGCATAGTTGGTAAAAAATTGAAGGGCCGCACCGAGGACAATAAATGTACTCTGGAATGCGACACCAAATCCAATTGTACAAAGAGGGGGCATGAGTGCGGTAGCTATCGCTACCCCTGGTAGAGCAGCATCTAAGCGGGGGTGAGCCAGCGCATAAGCCGCTGCCGCGCCTCCTACAATGGCGATACCAAGGTCAAACGGGGACGCGGTTGTGCGCACCATGACCTCATGGGGGATTGATGCATGGATACTGTATGGCAAGCGGTAAGTAAAAAAAGATATTAAAGCAGATATTCCTATCGCAGCTCCGGCGCCCTTGACGATTGCAATAAAAGATCGGTTAAACATCCGTTGCAAGCCAGAGAGAGAAGCTATCGCCAAACCAAGGATGGGTGACATGAGCGGGTCGATTAACTGAGCCCCGATGGTCACAACGGAAAGGTCGGCAATAAGGCCGAACGTGGCGATGGCGCTGGAAAACAGGATCATGATGAAGAAATCATTTCCAGGTGATGATGCGTCCACCAGATCGTTTAACACAATCGCTTTTCGCGTTTCGGTTATTTTTTGTTCTCCAAAGTACTTCTCGATTATTTGCCTAAACCGCAAAAAGGGTCTTTGGGATAATTGAGGTTGTTTAGATCCAACATTCTCAGTTTGTGTATTGTCTGTTGAAATTTTCATTGTAATATTCATTAAATTCAGTTAATTATATTCATTTTACACGAGGAAATAAGATTTTTTGGGCAACGAGAAAATTGCATCCTGTATACTAAGTATTAGGAAGAAGTTATTCAAATCAACATCATAGAGATTTACAAATGGTGTATGAGGAGGAAGGCATGAAAGCCTTTGATAATATCATGGCAGTAGTTATGGGCGGAGGGCAGGGAAAGCGCCTTTACCCGTTGACAAAAGAGAGAGCAAAACCGGCAGTACCGATAGCCGGAAAATATCGTTTGATCGATATTCCTATTAGTAACTGTATCAACTCCGGTTTATATAAAATTGCCGTATTAACGCAATATAATTCCGTTTCTCTTCACCGGCATATTACACATACCTATAATTTTGACATGTTTCATACCGGATGGATACAGATTTGGGCTGCTGAGCAGACCCCTAGTGTACAAGAATGGTACCAGGGTACCGCTGACGCAGTGCGTAAGCAGATCAATGAGATCAGGTCTGCGCGCGTTCCATTTGTATTGGTGCTGGCAGGAGACCATTTGTACCGAATGGATTACGGTAAGATGGTTCAATTTCACTGGGATAAAGGGGCAGATGTAACTGTAGCGGTGCAGCCAGTACGGCGGGAAGAAGCGTCGCGATTAGGTATCCTGAAGCGAGATCGTGATGAGCGTATTGTACGCTTCGCAGAAAAGCCAAAAGACGCATCAATCTTGGAACAAATGGTCAGCCAGAAAGATTCTGAACGCCCTTATTTTGGTTCGATGGGAATTTATCTTTTCACCACAGACGTGTTGATCGAAATGTTGGAAAAGAACGACAAAGATGATTTTGGAAAACACATTATTCCGCAGGCTGTTGAGGAAAAACAAGTATTCGGGTATCAATATGACGGATATTGGGCTGACATCGGGACGATCCGCTCTTTTTACGAAGTGAATTTAGAGATCGCGAGCAAGAATCCGCCATTCTCTTTGATCGACGAAGGGTGGCCGATATATACCCACCCACGTTTCCTGCCCGGATCGCTAATTGAGGAAAGCAAAATGAAGGATACCCTTATTGCAGAAGGGTGCTGGATCCAGAAAGCAGAGATTAGCAGCTCAATTATTGGGTTGCGCAGCCAGATTCGGAGCGGAGGAAAAATCAAGCGGTCAATTTTAATGGGTGCAGACTACTACGGGTTCTTCCGCCGCGGCGACGAGATAGAAAAAGACATGGTACTTGGGATAGGCAAGAATTGCCACATTGAGGGTGCGATTATTGATAAGAATGCCAGTGTAGGGCCGGGGACGGTGATTCTCCCCTTCCCGCGTGGAGTGGATAAGGATGAGCCCCTTTATATTGTGCGGGACGGCATTGTGATTATTCCTAAAGGTACACGCTTGCCCCCTGGCACACGCATTGCGCCGGATTGAAAAGTAGATTAAACTTGTTCGATTGTACGGCTGTTTAAACCCCCCAGCCAAAAATAATTTATTAAGGAGTATTTTTATGCCTGCAAAAAATGACGCGGGAAGTACCTCTACGACAAATGATATAGATATTACCTGGCACGCATTAAGCCGAGAAGAAGTCCTGAAGAAATTAAACTCTGGGCTCGAAAAGGGGCTTTCCAGCAAAGAAGTCGCAAAGCGACAGGAAAAGTATGGACTTAACCAGCTCGCAGAAGGGAAGAAGACCACTTTTTGGGAGATGGTATATGAGCAATTAAACAACTTTGTGATCCTCATGCTGATTATTGCGGCCGTTATATCTGCGTTCCTTGGTGAAATTGTGAACGCCGGCGCTATTATTGCAATTGTTGTACTGAATACGGTAATGGGCGTGATACAAGACAGCCGGGCACAGCAGGAACTGGAAGCGCTCAAGAAGATGGCTTCTCCTGAGGCACAAGTTCTGCGTGATGGGCACCGTGTGTCTCTTCCTGCGCGCGAACTGGTCCCGGGTGATATTGTGTTCCTGGAAACTGGCAACTTTATCCCTGCTGATGTGCGCTTAATAGAAGCAATTAATTTAAAAATAGAAGAAGCAGCCCTAACCGGGGAATCCGTGCCGGTTGAAAAGAACGCAGTATCTGTGATAGATTCAGAAGCGTCTATTGGTGACCGCAAGAACACTGCCTTCAGCGGAACGGTCGTGACCTATGGGCGCGGAAAAGGCGTTGTTGTTAGTACTGGCATGCATACCCAACTTGGATTGATCGCGACAATGCTGCAGTCTGTGGAAGAAGAAGAAACCCCACTACAGCGGCGACTGGATGAGCTTGGCAAGACGCTTGGCTGGGCCTGCCTGGTGATCAGCGGCCTGGTATTTTTATCTGGCTGGATTGAGGGTGGGGATATTTTGGAAATGTTCATGGTGGCGGTTAGTTTAGCGATTGCTGCTGTACCGGAAGGTCTTCCGGCGGTGGTCACAATCAGCTTGGCATTAGGCATGCGTGAAATGGTCAAGAAAAACGCGCTGATCCGCCGGCTTTCGTCTGTTGAAACACTTGGCTCTGCAACTGTGATTTGTTCAGATAAAACCGGCACACTTACGCAAAATGCCATGACGGTAACTCGTATCTGGCTGGATGGTAAGGCACTGGAGGTTACAGGCAGTGGATATATACCAACTGGTGATTTCATGGATGACGGCAACAAGGTAGATATTCATAACTTCCCTGGCATCTCGACTGCGTTGTGGGTGGGCACTTTGAATAATGATTCCCATCTCGAAGAGGTGTTTGAGGATGGGAATAAGGCGTACCGCATCATTGGTGATCCTACTGAAGGGTCTATCCTGGTGGCAGCAGCAAAAGCTGGCGCACAGGCAGAGGCGCTCAATGTCGCATATCCGCGCTCAGGAGAGGTTCCTTTTGATTCTGAACGGAAACGAATGATAACCGTGCATACGGTGAATGAGCCAGCAAAAGATGACCTATCCCCTATTGATAGAAAAAGCGAGAAAGAATCATATGTGATTGCTGTCAAGGGCGCTCCAGATGTCGTCTTGAAACTATGCAATCGTGTTCAGAAAATGGACAACACTTATGAAACGATGAGTGATAAAAAACGCAAAGAAATTACTGCAGCAAATGATGAGATGACGAAAGATGCGCTGCGCGTGTTGGGTATGGCATATCGTGTGGTATCTGCGAAACCAGATGAAGTGGACAGCGATAGTTTGGAACAGGACCTGGTTTTTGCGGGTTTAATAGGAATGATTGATCCGGCTCGCGAAGAAGTGAAACCGGCATTGATTAAAGCAATTGGCGCGGGCATTCGTACGATCATGATTACTGGCGATTATCCTAATACTGCTAAGGCGATCGCAGAAAGCATCGGGCTGCTGCGTCCAGGGCATAAGGTGCGCACAGGCGCGGATGTGGATGCGATGAGTGATGAAGTGCTGCAGGATGAGGTTGATGAAATTGACGTCTTTGCGCGCGTTTCCCCAGAGCATAAGATGCGCATTGTCAACGCACTGCGTGCGCAGGACCATGTGGTTGCGATGACCGGTGATGGCGTGAATGATGCACCGGCAATCAAAGCTGCCGATATTGGTGTGGCGATGGGTATTACCGGCACTGATGTAGCAAAAGAAACTGCCGATATGGTATTGACCGATGATAATTACGCGAGCATCGTATCTGCGGTTGAGCAGGGGCGCATTATTTACAGTAATATCCGCAAGTTTGTTTATTATCTAATCTCATGTAATATGGCTGAGATTATGATCATTTTCCTGCCCACCATGTTCGGACGCTTCTTGTTCCCTGAGGCGGCCGCGCACGGTTTGCTGTCTCCGCTGGAACCGATCCAGTTGTTATGGCTGAACCTGGTGACAGACGGCGCACCCGCACTAGCGTTAGGTACGGAAAAGGGCGATCCTGACATTATGGATCAGCAGCCGCGTCCGGCGAAAGAGCCGATCATCAATAAACTGATGCTGACCGGTGTGATCGTACAGACGATTGCCATTACTTTGACTACTCTGATTGCATTTGCAATCGGGTTGAAACAGCCAGATCCGCGCTACGCTGAAACCCTGGCGTTCACGACGCTGGTTTTCTCTGAACTGTTCCGTGCTTACACAGCGCGTTCAGAGCGCACACCGATTTTAAAAATAGGTGTATTTTCTAATAAGTGGATGAACTGGGCAGTGCTTGGATCCGGCGCATTGATGATGTTGGTGCTATACGTCCCGTTTTTGCAGAAGATCTTCAATACCATTTCTTTGGGTTGGGCGGAATGGAAATTGATCATCCCTCTATTCCTTGTACCTTCGATAGCTGCGGAAGCAGTGAAATATATCGTGACAGCTCGAAATAAGAAAAAGGCGAAATAGAGCAATTGTCTATAGAAATGAAAACAGGAAGGCAATTGCCTTCCTGTTTTTTAGTTGAATTTTATGTGTTATTATCGTTCACCGCGGCGCATCATGGATTCACCTGTGGCGTTCTCATAAAGAGGCTCACTGTCGCAATCACATGTTTCTTCGTCGCATTCGCCATCGATCATATTGTTTTTAGGAGCACCTTCTTGTCCGGCAATCCTGCCGCCCTGTCCTTTGGTGCCTAATTGGCTTAGCATCTGGTTGGATTCCTGCCTGCCAAGAATAACACCTTCGCTTGCAGCAATTTCGACAGCGGTAGATCGGATATTGTCCATCATCCCATCGATGTCTTCTATTTCAAATCCTTGTGAGAGGGCGATGGTTATAAAGGATTCTTCTGCTTCCATGCGGAGGTTGATTTCTTCGATAGTCAGACCAAAAACTTTGGCCATCGCAGCTGTCATATAGTCATTCAGCAAACCGTCCTCTTCGGACCCAACACCACGACCCTGGCCCTGTGCCTGATCTTGACCCTGACCTTGTCCCTGTCCATAGTAATCACCGCTGTCAGCAAAAGCTGCTCCGGTAGATGTCAGTAAGATCGCGACTGCAGTAATCCCTGCAAAAATCTTTGTGCTTGTCTTCATTTATTTACTCCTTGTTTATTTTGTTTTGTTTGTCTTACACTGGACAGTATCCCAAATTAATGTGAAGCTAATGTGAAGAAAGGGTGACATTTACAAAAAACATCAAGAGCTGTTTATTCGTTAATTTATGCTGATCAACGGTTATATATTGGGTGTGAGATTTTCAAAAACACACATTACGATTCCTTGACATTAACCTTACGTCAAGATGTATGATAGAGAAAATTATGGAGAAGTTTATACACGAAGCGGTGCATATCTTCTGTGATTAAAACGAATAAACGCTCGATTGGAATTATGTAAAAACATAATTTCTTCTTGTTCAGATAAACAGATGATCAATGTGCCAGTCTAATGGCATATCAGGTAAAACAAAACGGACTTCTTTTCATAGAAGTCCGTTTTGTTAATTTTCTTGC
Source organism: uncultured Pelolinea sp. (assembly GCA_965195205.1). Lineage (GTDB taxonomy): Bacteria > Chloroflexota > Anaerolineae > Anaerolineales > Anaerolineaceae > Pelolinea. Next base: position 48,259 of record CBDAFG010000013.1, read on the forward strand.
TGTTTCAATTAAGCAGCTTTTACCTTGATCTTTTTTGCTTTGGCGGGTTCCGCTTTGGGTAAATGCAGACGCAGTTCACCGTTGTTGACAACTGCTTTTATGTTATTTTGGTTAATCTCATCGGATAAGCGGAAACTGCGCTGAAAGTCTCCACCTTCATATTCTGAGTAAACCCGATCGTAGCTGGCGGGAACGTCAGTCTCCACGAAAGCATTGATGGAAAGAATATTCTTTTCTAAGGTGATGTCCACAGAATCTTGGTCTACACCAGGGACATCTGCGACGAGGATAATCTCATCTTCAGTCTCGTAAATATCCGTTTTTGGAATGTAACAGCGGTGGGAACGGGTGCGTTCCATCTCATCCACTTTAATCACTTCTTGCTTAGGAATTTCTAATGATTTATTTTCTTTTTTAGCCATGTTATTTTATTACCTCCGAATAATTTTTCAATCTTGTATTATTCGCTTTTCACAGCGATCTTTTTTGGTTTATCTGATTCAGCCCTCTGGAGTTTTATTTCCAAAACGCCATTCTTAAAATTCGCCTCCACGCTACCTGTATCAATCATAAAAGGAAGTTGTAGGGTGCGAGTGAAAGAGCCGTATCCACGTTCCTGCCTGTGGTAACGGGTATTTTCAACTGCTTTATCATGTGCGCGGCTGCCAGAAATGGTGAGGGTCTCGGAAGTTACATCGATATTAATTTCATCAGCTTTGATGCCAGGCATTTCAGCTCTTATGATTTGCCCTTCTTCATTAGCCCAAAGATTTATCGCAGGATACTTGTGTGAACCTCGCGTATGTTTTACGGATGAACCTTCAAAAAGGCGGTTCATTTCACGTTGAAGCTGATCCATCTCGCGCCATCTGGCGGGTACTCTAAATTTACTAATCATAGTGTTTACCTCCAAAAATATTTGATTTGTTTAATAGTATTTATAAGGCAAGCGTATTAAACGAATATTAAAGTAATGTCTAAAGAATATTAGAAAAATTATGGGTGATCACTTAGTTATGGCGCAAAGCTTAACAAGGTACTTGGATTTCTCTCGGAATAAAAATGTTTGAGAAATATAGGGTTGTATTTAAGCAGAGGGCTAGAGATAACCCTTTTCGTTGAGAAATTCAGATAACTTTCCAAGTACTTCGGGCAGATCCCTGCGGCCGAAACCAACACGGAAATGATTGCGTTGGCAACCAATGACCGAAGCGGAAAGAAGCATGACCCCTTTTTGTTCAAGCAGCTGCTTACAGAATTGGTCAACTGGGATACCAAGCAGCAATTCTGGGAAACCAACTGTTCCGCCGCTTGGTTTATACCAAGTGAAAATAGCGCTGTGGTCCTCGAAGAATTTATCTAGAGATTCAAGATTGTGAGTGATGATGGAACGGTTTCGCGCGAGAATGGCTTCTTTGGCGCGCAGGGCGATGATAGCAAGAACTTCGCTGGGTGCGGAACCGCAAATGGTTGTGTAATCTTTATAGGATTTTATGCTTTCGATAAGGGCTAAATCATGGGATACGAGCCAACCGACACGAAGGCCAGGTAATGAAAAGGACTTGGATAACCCAAAGAGAGTAATACCATTGGGAGTAAGTTCACAGACGGAAGGCAGGCAATCGGTAGTTGTTAGCTCCGTGAAGCGGTACATCTCATCAGAAAAGATACGGATGTTCTTTTCCTTCGCTAACGCTACTATCTCCTGCAATTCTGCGCGGTTGAGCAAAGCTCCAGTGGGGTTGTGGGGAAAATTGATCACGATCAATTTTGTGTTTTCACGGACAAGCCGCTTGAGCTCGTTTACAGAAAACTTCAAACCGCGCGCGAAATCTGGCTGCCATTTACTGACCTGGCAGCCAATAGACGCGGCGATCTCAAAGAGGGATTGATAACCGGGAAAGGTTGTGATGACATGATGCTCAGGTTCGAGCAGGACATTCATGGCAATGAAAATTCCTTCTTCTGGCACTATTTCCACGACGTGTTGGGGGGTGATGCCCTCATAGAGCTTGGCGATCTCCTGCAGCAGGAGAGGATGGCCCTGTGAATCTGTGTAACCTAATGAGAGATTTTCCCAAAGAGCATGTGTTTCCACGTCAGCCAAATCGAGAAGTTCTTTTAGGGTAAGCGGCTCGGCATCTGAGCAGCTTAATAAATAGGGTGAGGAAAACTCGTGTTTAGCGAAATATCGTTCAAGTGCGAATGGTTTGATCTTCATGTTGTGAATTAATATGACTATTCTTGTTTTCGAATATTGATGATTGTGCAGGTTTCTGTTGACGGGGTTTTTCTTGTAGTCGATTCAGTTGTAATCTTCGCGTGTTTTCGCGTCTGCCATAGTGGGTGCTATGCGGGGTTTCCAGACAGGATCCTCCCAGGTACCGAGGTGGGTGTGCATATCAAGATATTTTTGGGGAATGGGATGCGTACCAAGTACTACTTTAACATGATATTTTTTCTTGAGAAATTCGGTAAAGGTTTCAATATATGGGCATGGAGGATAACCGACAATTAATCCGGTGGCCAAATGGATAACTTGCGCGCCATTCTTTACCATTTCTTCTCCTGCATACTCGATATTGCCGCCGGGGCAGCCATCACAGGTTGTGTAACCGACCAATTCAACTTCTGTGTCTGTATAGATGCTGAATGCACCTTCTCTATTACGCATGGCACGCAGGCATTTTCCGCCTGCGCATCGCTGGTAGCGATCGCAAATGATGATGCCGATCTTTGTGGGGGATTTCATAAAAAACTCCTTTTTGGTTAATATCATACTGAAAACATTTTTACTATACCATCATACATAAAAAATACATTAAAGAGCTTCCGCCCCATTTTTAATTGGGCGGAAAGAATAACGATGGACTGGGCAAGGCCCAAGTTCAGCGAGCGCGGCGTGGTGCTGGCGTGTACCGTAGCCTTTATGGCGGGCAAACCCGTAGCCGGGAAAGCGCAAATCAAGTTCCACCATATAGGCGTCGCGGGCAGTTTTCGCGAGCACTGAGGCAGCCGCAATACTGAGCGAACGGCAGTCCCCTTTGGTAAGAGAAATTTGCGGGCAGGCACTACCGCTGATTTGGATGTAATCCACAAGCAGGTAAGTTGGTTCATATACCATTTCGTCAATTGCGCGCTGCATAGCAAGGCAGGTGGCGGGAACAATCCCTAATTTATCGATTTCTTGATGTGTGGCTGAACCAATAGTCCAAGAAATAGCTGCGGACTGGATACAGCCCTGCCAGCGGTTACGCTGGAGTGGGGTCATGCGCTTAGAATCTTGTACGCCACCTAAAAGTTTTATCACACGAGTGTCTGTGGGAAGGACAACGGCAGCGGCATACACAGGACCAGCCCATGCGCCGCGGCCTGCTTCATCCAATCCAGCCACAATGCGGAACCCATCTCCCCACAGCTGCTTTTCGTATTTGAGATTGGGTTTTTTGGGGATAGTGTATGTTTCACGCCTCCGCATTGTATCTTCCAATTAAATCGTTAAAACGAATTTTAAGCAGATCAATGCCCATCCGGAATGAATCACGCAGTACTTTTACTGTGCTGTGAGGATGGTGGTACCAATTGATGGGTATCTCGACAATCTTAAAACCGAATTTTTGGGCGATGAAGAGCGCTTCGACATCGAATGTCCAGCCAGAAATGGTTAAGCGTGGAAAAATAGCGTTTGCTGCATCTTCACGAAAGAGCTTGAATCCACACTGAGTATCGTTAAGCCCTGGGAGAAGCAGAATACGCACAAACAAGTTGAATGCACGACCGATGATATGCCGGTATTCAGGCTCATCATAACGCACTGCACCAGGAGCTTCACGAGAGCCAATAGCGATGGGCGCACTTAGCTCTACCGGGGGCATGAAATTAGCAAGTTCATCAATCGGCATAGAAAGATCTGCATCGCAGATAAAGCGGTATTCCCCGCGGGCTTTATCCATACCCTGGCGGACTGCCCACCCCTTCCCGCGCTGGTTCTCATGCAGGACAGTTAAACAGCAAATTTCGCTCTGCATATCATTTGCAATGGTATAGGTACCATCAGTGCTGCCGTTCTCGACGACGATAATCTCAGTAGGAAAATCCTGCGTGGAAAGATATGCGTTGATTTTTCGTAGTGTTTCTGGCAGGCGTTCAGCTTCGTTGTAAGCAGGGATAATGATAGATAGAAAAGGTTTTTTCATGCACACCGCCACTCGTTTAAGTTTAAACTAATTGTATCAATTTTCTGTCTGTGTGGACGGACAGAGATTAGCCCAGGCGTCCAGTTCACGGTTCTTGAAGATGGCAGAGTAGCCATTTGCGTTCGCTACGGGACAAAAATCATTGATACTGTTGAACTTGTCCGTGTATTCAATCTGAAAAACAGCTTTTCCTTGTTTTAAAAAGGGCTGAAAATTTGCGCACTCGCCATAAACAGCACAGTCTTCAAGGAGGGCGAAAGCGAAGTGATCCACCAGATCAGGGATTTGGACTGAATTGTTTTTTAAACCGATGGATAGACCGTGTAGATGGGCTTGCTCGCTGAGCCAGATATTGTAGGCAAGCTGATCTTGCGCGGTGATGGAGAAACCAGTGTCCTGCTGGAATCCGTTGATATTGTCTGGGTCGATCCCATCGCAGCCCTTACTGGCAGCCAGGTTAAAGCGTGCGGTGATGAGGGCGCTGAAGTTTTTATAATTGCTGATGTCAAGCCAGCGTTCACCAGCCCAGCCAATATATTCTTTGCCTATGATCGATGCGGGAAAATCCACCGCATCAGGACGATATTCTTCCCAGGCACCTACGTTGATATAGCAGATGACCCTTTTTCCAGCTTCGTGGAGGGAATCAATGGCATCCTGAGATGTCTCAAAAAGATCAAGCTCAAACACATCCACCTGTATGGTTAGATCTGGGGGATAATCAGATAACTGCAGTTGAAAGCTGTCAGAGGGGGAGGGGACCCAGTACGCAGGTGAAGTGTTTGCAGGTGTGATGGAGGGTGTGATTACTGCGGTAGGGGGAACCTCTGTCGGAGGGGAGACGCACGCAGAAAACAAAGTTATTAATAAAATAATTTCACACAATAGAGATTGCCCGGATTTAATCATGCAGTGGCTTTGCTGTTTTTTTTGTTGAGAATATAATTTATTAAAAAAAGTCGGGGTGGGCGGACTTGAACCGCCGACCTCTGCGTCCCAAACGCAGCGCGCTATCCAACTGCGCTACACCCCGGCGCCTAGAGTATAATCGTATCATGCCCAAACCGTCAAGGAAGGGTATTTTTTTCAAGAATGAAGGGATTTTCAGCGTGCGAGGAAAAAACAAGGCGCTTATTCAGGTAGCAGAAATCGTTTTCTTTAGTGTTTTTCTGGCTGGATGCATTCCATCTGCAGCAGAACCAAACCCAACGGTTTTTACTCCGGCTATTACTTCTGAAGTAATCCAATTAACCTCCCCGATTTCTACACAAACGTCCCCCCACGTACAACAAAAAGACACGCAGTGTATGGAAAGCGGGTGGGTGGAACGTTATTTGATCGATTCTACGTTGATGAACGGGGAATTGTATTTCAGCGTGTATTTTCCACCGTGTTATTCCGAAACAAAGTCAGGTGGATACCCCGTGTTGTATGCGCTGCACGGGCAGAATTTCAATGACGGGATGTGGACAGATTTAGGAGCGGCGGAAAACGCGGATGCTTTGATCCTCAACGGAGAAACAGAACCGTTCTTGATAGTGATGCCGTTTGAAGAATTCTTTTACCGTGAAACGGAAGGGAATACTTTTCCGCAGGCATTAACGGAGGAGATCATCCCGTGGGTTGAAGGATCATTTAATGTGTGTGCCGAGAAAGTATGTCGAGCGATTGGGGGAATTTCTCGCGGGGCTTCTTGGGCCATACGCATCGGATTAATGAACCGTGAATATTTTGGTACTGTCGGTATCCATAGTTTACCGACCTTCTATAAGGATATCAACGGCCTGACAGAAGGGTTGGATGATATCCCGTACGGCGAGGAACCACGCATCTATTTGGATACGGGGCGCTTTGACCCAAAAGTGAAGAATGCCTACCGTTTTGAGAATGTGCTTAACGAGAAGGGCATCCCTCACGAATGGCATCTGAATGAAGGCCGTCACAATGAAGTGTACTGGGAAGAACAGATGAATGCTTATTTACGCTGGTATGTATCTGGATGGGAGTATGTAAATTGAAGTGTGGGGGGTGATCTTTCTGTTTGGTCTCTTACTTACAGAATGCGCAGATGCAAAGAATATCCGAAAAATTTTTACCGAGCACCTTTCCACTTGATATAATTACGCGCATGAGCCTAACTTTTGAAGAAGTTGAACACATTGCTCTTCTGGCACGTTTGGATCTGAGTTTAGAAGAAAAACAGCGCTATCAACAGCAACTATCAGATATTCTGGAACATGTTGCACAGTTACAGAAACTGGATACCAAGAATATTGTTTCTACTTCCAGCCACCTGTCTCCCCGGGCACGACTGCGTGCAGATATACCCAAAGAAGGACTCTCTCAGGAGCGCGCGCTTGAGAATGCGCCGGATTTGGAAGCAGGTCAATTTAAAGTACCGCCGGTGCTTGAATGAGCGAAAAAACTAAACTGACAGATTTTAATGTCAAAGAAGCGGTGGATGCACTTACAAATGGGCGGGTATCCAGCCGAGAATTGACAGAAGCATTTCTTGATCGTATTTCTGCACACGAAAGTGATATCCACGCGTTTATTACGACTACTCCAGAAATGGCTCTAGAAATGGCGGATGGCGCTGATATTAAACGAGCCCGGTTAAAGAACGCGGAAGAAACTGTGCCCCCGCTTTTAGGGCTGCCGATGGCGATTAAAGATGTGTTGTGTGTGGATGGTGTACGAGCGACGTGCGGATCGAAAATTCTAGAACAATTCAAGCCGCCTTTCAACGCAACAGCTGTGCAAAGATTGTTGGACGCAGGTATTGTGGTGCTGGGTAAGACGAATACAGATGAGTTTGCAATGGGCTCATCGACTGAAAATTCCGCGTATGGTGTGACGCATAACCCCTGGGATGTGGAACGCGTACCAGGTGGGTCAAGCGGAGGATCTGCGGCTGCAGTGACAGCTACGTTCTCCCCAGCCGCATTGGGAACGGACACTGGCGGCAGTGTGCGCCAGCCAGCTTCTTTTTGCGGAGTGACGGGCATCAAACCTACCTATGGGCGCGTTTCACGGTATGGTTTGATCGCGTATGGATCATCATTAGATACTGTGGGTGTCTTGGCACGGACAGTGGAGGACGTGGAAACAATATTCCGGTTGACTGCTGGTTTTGATGAGCGCGACGCAACAACGATTGATATGCCAATAAGTGATGTTGTTTGCAGGGAGGGCACGGATATCAAGGGGCTCCGGATTGGTGTGCCGAAAGAGTATTTTATTAAAGGTATTCAACCGGAGGTGGAACAGTCAGTGCGGGCAGCGGTCGACACATTCCGCCAGTTGGGTGCTGAAATTATTGATGTTTCTCTTCCGCATACAGAATATGCGCTGCCGGTATATTATTTGATCGCACCAGCGGAGGCATCAGCAAACCTGGCACGCTTTGATGGTGTGCGCTACGGGTTACGCGCAGCGGATGAAAATATGATGCAGATGTTTACACAATCACGAGGAGCTGGATTCGGGCCGGAAGTTAAGCGGCGTATTATGCTCGGCACGTATGCGCTTTCAGCAGGGTATTATGATGCATATTACGGACAGGCGCAAAAAGTGCGAACGCTAATCAAGATGGATTTCGATAATATATTTACGAAGGTGGATGTTATCGCTGCGCCGGTGGCGCCGACAACAGCTTTCAAGATCGGCGGACACGGGGATGACCCACTCGCAATGTATCTGGAAGATGTGTTTACTTTGCCAGCCAATCTTGCGGGTGTGCCTGGCTTAGCTTTTCCGACTGGATTTGATAGTGGCGGGCTTCCGATCGGCATGCAGTTGATGGGAAAGCATTTTGACGAAGCAACGCTTTTTAAATTAGCGCATGTGTTCCAGCAGCACACAAGTTGGCATCTAAAGGCTCCTGCCTTATAAGAGAGGTAGAGAACCCTGGTTGTTACAGATTTACAGCATTGGGATTGAAGAACTGAGCAGCTATATTGAGATACTTTATAACGGGTAGGGTATATTAGTGATTGGTGCGTGCTTCCTGAGTATTATTGACGAAAATGATATGGTTATCAGAGCAAACAATTTACCTGATTGGGTGATGAAACCGATCAAAGAAACGCTTTAGTAAATTTGGTCAGATTAACCAAAAAAAGGGCTTTGAAAAAGCCCTTTTTATTTTAAGTTAGTTGCTTGGAGTAACGGTGCCTTTTCCTACACCCATCTGGCCGCCCATCTGACCGCCTCCTTTACCGGTTTCAAAACTTCCAGACATGATCTCATCGTATGCTTCTTGCGAGAGATACTGCGGTTGGAAAGTTTCGCCAGTCTGCCTTTCGAGCGAGGAGACGAAAGAGCGGAGATGGTTTTTGGAGCCGGTAAGTAGATTCTCGTAAACCTGAATGAGATCGACCGATTCCGTTTGAGTGAGATACTTTTCCAGATCGAGAATATCAATCTCTTCCACAGCAGTGCCAACGGTGAGCGCATCTGCCAGGGACTCGGATCCCATTTCTATCAACTGGTCATAGAGCACTTGAAGATCCTGGTCACTGAACTGCCCGAGCGGGCTGACATCTGCCGGATCCGGGATCTCATATTTGTCCAGCATGGATTTCACCGTATCAGTGTGAATCTGCTCGCTGGCAGCGATATTCTTAAAGATAGGCTGTCCCCATAACTCATATAAAGTCATATATACATCATGAGCCAGTTTTTCTTCCTCGCGCATGAAAAGCAGCCCTGCCACTTCATCTTCTGTGAGCGTTCCGCTCAGCACGGCAGAATATACTTGCCCGTCGTCTTCCGACGTGGAAACATTTGTGTTTTCAACTTGCTGATCTTCTGCAACAGTAGTCGTGATGACTTGGGGCTCTTCCATTTGCCCGGGAGCATTCCCGCAAGCGCTAATAGCCGCAGCCATAATTATTAAAACAAAGAAAACCGTGTACTTTTTCATCATTACCTCTTTTATGTTATACATTGAATCATACTTATGTTAGATAAAGAACATTCATATCTTATATGAAGAATTGATGAAGAAACATAAATGTTTGGTTAGAATATATCAGCTCGATAATGATAAAAAAAGATGAGGATATAAATGACAGATACTTTCGCAAGTTTGACAGCAGAAAAACTAATAGAATTAGATTGGGCGCAACTCGAACCGCACTATGCGGTGTTAGAGAAGGCTGATCTAAATAAAACAACCATCACGAGTTGGTTGAAAAACTGGACTAAAGTGAGCGATGTGTGTGATGAACTGTACAATCGCCTGTATGTAGCGACGTCTGTGAATACTGCTGATGCGTCTGCACAGAAGCGGTTTGACTATTTTATGGAAAAGATTTATCCGCAGGTAATGGCTGCAGAACAAAAGTTAAAGGAAAAACTACTCACCAGTAGATTGGTTGTTGAGGGATTTGAGATTCCGCTCAGAAATATGCGAGCTGAGGCTGATATTTTTCGGCAAGCAAATTTACCGCTGCTCGTGGAAGAAGAAAAACTCGGTATTGCGCATGACCAAGTGATGGGAGCGCAGACGGTGAAATGGCAGGGTAAAGAAAAAACTGTCCGCCATATGGAAGTGGTACTGCGGGAGCTTGATCGTGAGACACGGAAGAAAGGATGGGAGCTGCTAGCTGAGAGGCAGCTTGCA